>DBGBSM010000192.1:0-9757 GCA_048468815.1 Parabacteroides sp. | reverse complement strand
ACTTTTAGTTCAGGGAAGCAAAAGTACGAAAGTAATTGCAGTTATCCAATAAAAATCAATCCGTACATTATAAAGGAGCGTCCAAATCCGAACGTTAGGTCGGAAAGTAGAGCTATTGTAAAGCAGATTGTGCATTTTTTCTTTTATAAAAAGAAGATATGTCAAAGTTAACCGTTATATTTGCCTCTTAGTTAAAATCAATTATTAACCATACTAATTACAACATCATGGATAAACAGTACGTAGTAGGTATCGACATAGGTGGAACCAACACCGTGTTCGGAGTAGTAGACGCCAGAGGAACTATTTTATACAGTGCAGCTATCAAAACAGGTATATATCCCGATATAAACGATTATGTGGCGGATTTGGCCAAAGGGCTCGAATTGATTATGAACCAGGCGGGCGGACCCGAAAAAATAAAAGGCATCGGGGTGGGAGCGCCCAACGGTAACTATTTCACCGGCTCCATCGAGTTCGCTCCCAATCTTCCGTGGAAAGGCAAAATACCTCTCGCCCAGATGATCAGCGAAAAATTAGGGGGTATTCCCTGTACGCTTACCAACGATGCCAATGCGGCGGCTATCGGTGAAATGACGTACGGAATCGCCCGCGGTATGAAAGATTTTATCGTGATTACGTTGGGAACCGGGGTAGGCAGCGGTATCGTTATAGGCGGAAACCTGGTGTACGGCAGCGACGGCTTTGCCGGTGAATTGGGACACGTTATCGTACGCCGGAACGGACGCCAGTGCGGTTGCGGCCGGAACGGTTGCCTCGAAACATATGCTTCCGCTACGGGAGTGGCTCGCTCGGCTCGCGAGTATATCGAGCTTACCTGTACCGAAACGAGCCTGCGCGACCTCGACCCGGGCGATATCACTTCGAAAGACGTATACGATGCTGCCATGAAAAAAGACCGGGTGGCGCTCGATATTTTCGAAAGAACCGGCACGATTCTGGGCGAAGCGTTTGCCAATTTCGTAGCCTTCTCCAGCCCGGAAGCGATTATTCTGTTCGGCGGCCTGGCGAAAGCCGGCGATTTGCTGCTCGACCCCATCAAACGGGCTATGGATAAGAACATGCTGAAGGTATATGCCGGTAAAACGAAATTACTGGTTTCGCAGCTGAAAGAAAGCGACGCGGCCGTATTGGGCGCCAGTGCGCTGGGTTGGGAAATCAAAGAACCGGTTATGGCTCCTCCCATGCCGGAAAAAGACGATGCGGAATAAGGCGCGTGTCGGATAAATAAACGCGGCGTGGTTCGCCATGCCGCCCGATAAATAAAATCAGGACATGAAGTCTGCGGGAATAGGAAACTTTCTGGGGCTTCATGTCTTTTTTATAAAAAAACTCATGGAACATCCGTTACATCGATTTCGTTATTGTCCCGGTTGCGGAGGCACTTCGTTCGAAGAGGCGAACGAAAAAGCTAAAAAATGCAGCGACTGCGGCTTCGTTTACTACTTCAATCCGGCCGCTGCCGTAGCCTGCCTGATACGGGATAAGAACAGCGGCCGGTACCTGTTTGTACGAAGAGGAAAAGCGCCGGCCGAAGGAACGCTGGATTTGGCGGGAGGCTTCCTGGATTGCCACGAAACGGCCGAAGATGCGGTACGGCGGGAGATAAAAGAAGAAACCGGGCTCGACGTATCGGATATCCGGTATCTGTATTCGTTCCCGAATATTTATCCGTATGCCGGCTTTAACGTGCATACGCTGGATTTGTTTTTCGAATGTACGGCCGACGGCTTTGCCGGAGCGGTAGCGGCCGACGATGCTGCGGAAATCGTAATTTTGCCGCCCGGCGAAGTGGAGCCCGAAGCATTCGGACTGGCCTCCGTACGCCGGGGCGTGCAGCGTTATTTCCGGAATCCGGCGTGTCCGGAGGAATAACGGGCATAATCCGGTTCGCTTTAAACGCTTGAAAGCAGAATGCATAGGGGATTTTTTTCTTCTTTTGTTTTTTTATAGGCTTGTTTTGGATTATCGTGTATATTTGCAATGAAATAAGCGAAGAGAGGCTTCGCCGAACAAAATAAACGGGAAGCCGGTACCCGGTTGCCTGTCAATAAAGCCATAAGCAATGAAAAGAATACTGATTCCGTTGTGTTTTGTCCTCGCGGCTCCTTTTGCCGGAGCCCAGCGTTCGTATCTGTATCAGTCGGATAAGCGCTTGTTCGAAGAAGGAAAAGAACTTTTTATTTTAAAAAATTATCCCGGCAGCATAGATAAACTCGAAGCCTATAAAAAGCAGGCGAACGATGCCGACTTGATTCAGGAGGCCGACTATATGCTGGTAGCGGCCATCTATGAACAGGGCCGTGCCGATGCAGCCGGTCGGCTGGAAGAATACCTCGAAAAATATCCCGACAGCCGCCATGCCGACGAAATCGACTTTTTCCTCGGCTCCGCTTATTTTGCCGCAGGCGACTATCCCGAAGCCATTTCCTGTTTCAACCGGGCCGATTTGGACATGCTTTCGCCCGAGCAACAAGAGGCATACAGTTTCCGGTTGGCTTACTCGTTACTGCAAACCGGTAAACTCGATCAGGCACGCCGTTATTTTTCGCTTCTCGGCAAAATCGGCCGTACGTATAACCAGGCTGCCGCCTATTACATCGCGTATATCGATTACGCAACGGGCGATTACGATAACGCACTCGTCGGGTTCAACCGCCTGAAGGAAAATGCCGAATACCGGGAACGGGCTTTGTATTACATGGCCCAGATTTACTTTATGCAGGATAAGTTCGACAAAGTGATTTCTGCGGGCGAAGCGTTGCTGAAGGCGTATCCGGAAAGCGAAAACAATGCCGAAATATACCGGATTACCGGTAATTCGTACTACCACCTGGGCAACCCCGGGCAGGCCATTGCCATGCTGGATAAATATGTGTCGTTAACCGACGACCCGTTGCGGGGCGATTTGTATATCCTCGGGGTGTGTTATTTCGATAAAGGGCAATACAAAAAAGCCGTCGAATACCTCGGCCGCACCGTCGGGCCGGACGATGCCCAGACACAAAGCGCTTACCTGTACCTGGGACAAGCGTATTTGCGCCTCGGCGACAAGAACAATGCCCGGATGGCTTTCGAGAATGCGGCGAAAGCCCCGTTCGATTCCAAAATAAGGGAAATCGCTTTATATAATTACGCCCTGTTGTTGCACGAAACCAATTTTACCGGTTTCGGCGAATCGGTTACGGTGTTCGAAACCTTTTTAAACGATTTTCCCCGGTCTGCTTATGCCGATAAAGCCAACGATTACCTGGTGGAAGTTTATCTTACCACTAAAAACTACCGGTCGGCGCTGGCTTCCATCGAAAAAATCAAGCATCCCAGCATGAAAATCCTGTCGGCCAAGCAAGACATCCTGTTCCAATTAGGTACCCAGGCGTTTACCAATTCGGCATTCGAAGAAGCGATCGGGCTGTTTAACCGCACTATCGAGTCGGGAACTTACAATACGCAGGCGCGTAACGATGCCTATTTCTGGCGCGGAGAGGCCTATTACCGGTTGGGCGACTACGAAAAAGCAGCCGCCGATTACCAGGCTTATCTGAATAACGTGCGCGGTACCCGTTCCGATATGCACGCCTTAGCCTATTACAACCTGGGATACGCTTATTTTAAGTTGAAAGATTATTCGCGCGCGTTGAATAGTTTCCGGCAGTATGCACAGGAAGAGGCGGATCCGAAAAATCCGTCTCTGGCAGATGCTTATAACCGTATAGGCGACTGTTTGTTCTACAACCGTCAGTTCGCCCAGGCGGAAGAAAATTATTCGCGTGCGGCCAGCCTGCAACCTTCGGCGGGCGATTATGCCGTATACCAGAAAGCCTATGTACTGGGGTTGCAAAAAGATTATAAAGGAAAAATCGCTTTGCTCGACCGCCTGGTGCGCGAATTCCCTTCGTCGCCCTATGTCGACGACGCTTTGTACGAGAAAGGACGGGCCTATGTATTGCTCGAAAATACACCGGCAGCCGTACAATCGTTCGCCTCGTTGATGGAACGTTTCCCCCAGAGCAGCCTGTCGCGGAAAGCCGGCGTGCAGTTAGGGCTGTTGTATTACAACGATAACCAACCGGAAAAAGCAGTCGCCGCCTACAAACAGGTAGTCGCCGCCTATCCGGGAAGCGAGGAAGCGAAAATCGCCTTGCAGGATTTGAAATCGGTGTATATCGACTTGAACGACATCGGCTCGTACGCCGCTTACGCCAATTCGCTGGGCGGCAATGTACGCTTCGAAACGAGCGAGCAGGATTCGCTTACCTACCTGGCGGCCGAAAAGCTGTTTATGCGCGGGGATAACGAAGGGGCGCGCCGCAGTTTGGCGAATTACCTCCAAACCTTCCCGCAGGGAGCGTTCAGCCCGAATGCGAATTACTACCTGGCCAGCATCGCTTTTAACCGGAAAGAGTATGCCGAAGCCGAACGGTTGTTTACGCTCGTACTGGAAAGCGGCGATACCAAATTCCGGGAAGAATCGCTGGCGCGGAAAGCGGAAATAGCTTATTTGCAAAAAGAATACGGGGCCGCGTTGGCCGCCTTTACCCAATTGCAGGCGATAGCCGAAGACCCGGCCAACCGGGAAGCCGCATCGGTGGGTATTATGCGGAGCGCCGGTTTTGCCGGTAAACCGAAAGAAATGCTCCTGGCTGCCGATGAATTGCTGAAAAACGCCAAACTATCGCCCGAGTTGAGCAACGAAGCCCGGTACATGCGGGCCAAAGCCTATACGGAACTGAAGGAGCCCGGAAAAGCGGTGAGCGACTGGCTCGTATTGAGCAAAGATACGCGTACGGCACAGGGTGCCGAAGCCAAGTACTTGCTGGCGCAGTGGTATTTCGATAATAAGGAAACGGCGAAAGCCGAGACGGAACTGATGAACTTCATCGAAAACGGAACCCCCCATGCCTATTGGCTGGCTCGCGGATTTATCCTGCTGGCGGATATTTATATCAGTAAAGGCGACGATTTCCAGGCGCGCCAGTATTTGGTAAGCCTGCAAAACAATTATAAAGGCGACGACGATATTGCCGGAATGATAGAGAACAGATTGGGAAAACTAAAGAAATAAGGAGTAAGAAGAATGAAGGCTAACTTATATACGGGAGTACTGTGTGTGATGATGCTGGGAAGTTTTTCCCGGGTAACCGCACAGGACGATAAGCACTTGAATCGGGAAATGACCCTGGAGCGGGAATACGACCCGTCTGTGCAAGACGCATCTAAAATCAATTCGTTGCCGGCCGTCAAAGAGCCGGTGATACGCAAGTCGCCGATCGGATACGCCGACTTTACCTTACCGGTGGAACCCCAAAAGGAACTGGGTATTTTAAGCTCCGGCCGCGTAATGACCGATTTGCCTTACAACAAACGCCGGGGGTATCTTAATTTGGGAGGCGGCAATTACCTCAACCTGAACGGCGATGCCGGGTATCACATCCTGAACACCGATAAAGACCGGTTGCGTATTTCGTTCTCGCACCGCTCGACGAACGGTAAAATCAAGTTGCTTGTGCCTGACGGCGAGCCGTCGGTAAAGAGCAAAGCCAAGCTGAACGAGAACCTGGGCGGTATCGACTTTACCCACGAATTTGAAAAGGTGGCTTTGTTAATGGAAGCCAAGTACGGGTATTCCGCCTTTAATTATTACGGTTATTATCCGGGCATGGAGTCCGGAAGCGATACCGGAAAGAACCAGGCGAACCAACAAGTATTTTTCAAGGCCGGCGTGGAGTCGAAAAAGTCGGAAACATTCAATTATTTATTGGAAGCCGAGTACCGTAATTTCTCGCATAAATACGGATTGAGCGCCGATTACCACGGTGTAAAAGAAAATGCAGTGGGCGTTTCATTCGATGTAAATGCCGATTTCGACGGAAATAAAAGAGTCGGGTTGGCCGGAAAGGTCGATTATTTAGGGTATACTTTCCCGTCGGCTCAAAAAAACTTGTTCACCGGTTTCAACAACCATGCCGAAATTACGGTAACGCCTTACTTCGCCCTGTCGGACGATAACTGGAAACTCAAGTTAGGGGTAAATGCCATGCTGATTACCGGCGAAGAAAAGAAATTCTTCGTTTCGCCGAATGTCCAGGCCGAGGTAGGAGTAGGCGACGCCACGGTATTGTACGCCGACTTGTCCGGCCGTATCAACGCCAACAGCGTGTACGACGTTTCGCTGCAAAACCGGTATGCCAATCCGGTGAATGCCGTGATGGCTTCCCGCACCTGGCTCGACGGAACGGTGGGCATACGTTCGGGCGTACTTCCCGGTTTCTGGTTCGATGTGTTTGCCGGCTATAACATAACCGACCGGAACCACTTCTTTATTCCGTCCGTTAGTTTGTACGCCCCTTACTCTACGCTGGCCGCTTCCGCTCCCGCCTGGAAGAATGTGGGAAATGCGGCCTATACCGACAGCCGTGTGTTCCGGGTAGGCGCGTCGCTGAAGTACCAGTATCAAAAATTGCTGGATTTAAAACTGAAAGGAGTGTATAACGCGTGGAGCGTGTCCGATTTCGATGCAATCAATCTGCCCGTTTCGCACGGGAAACCGAAAGCCTATAACGAGCCCGAGTTCGAACTGGAAGCGGGTATCCGGGTAAAACCGGTCGATAAAGTAGCGGTAGGGCTCGATTATTATTTGGGAGCCGGCCGGTATACCGTATTAAATACCGCGACCTGGGAGAACGTGAAGATGAAAAATATCAGCGAGCTCAATCTCACCGGCTCGTACCTGTTTAACGATACCTTCGGCATTTATTTGAAAGTCAATAACGTGCTGAACCGGAAATACGATTTGTTTTACGGGTATACGGCGCAAGGGTTCAATGCCATGCTCGGCGTAAATATAAACTTCTGACCCGCAGCGGGTGGAAGTCCTTTTAAAAAGCTTCGGCACAGAAACACAGGGCGTTTGAGTAATATCGAATAAATACCCGGTGTTTCTGTGTTTCGTTTGTTTTTTTCCGTGTGTATTTTTATCCGTTTTCCTCTCCCGGCCGGTTCTGTACTCCCTGTTCGTTTAGCTTACCTCTTTATAAATAAACTACTTTTTTTATTTATGTGGGTACCAATGTAAAAATTATTCCCTAAGTTTGCAGCCGGTTTTAAAACGGAATAAGAAAGTATGCAGAAAAATTTGGTAATAGTAGAGTCTCCGGCCAAAGCGAAAACAATCGAGAAGTTTTTAGGTGACGAATACAAAGTAATGTCGAGTTACGGACATATTCGCGACTTGGAAAAAAAGAACTTCGGCATCGACCTGGAGAACGACTTTCAACCGCACTACGTTGTTTCCCCCGATAAAAAGAAGGTGGTTTCCGAGTTGAAGAAATCTTCCGACGAAGCCGAGCAGGTCTGGCTCGCATCCGATGAAGACCGCGAAGGGGAAGCCATTGCCTGGCATCTGTATGAAGTGCTCGGGTTGAAGAATAAACCGACCAAACGCATCGTATTCCACGAAATTACCAAAACGGCCATTGTTCAGGCCATCCAGAATCCCCGTAATATCGACTTGAATCTCGTCGACGCCCAGCAGGCGCGTCGCGTGCTCGACCGCATCGTGGGTTTCGAGCTATCGCCGGTATTGTGGAAAAAAGTACGTCCTTCTTTGTCGGCCGGCCGGGTACAATCCGTAGCCGTACGGCTGATTGTGGAAAGGGAGCGCGAAATCAACGCCTTCCATCCGGAAGCCGCCTACCGCGTACTGGCGAATTTTATTTTGCCCGACGGCACTACCGTATTGAAAGCCGAACTGAACAAGCGCCTGAAAACCCGGGAAGAAGTACTCGCCTTACTGGAAAAATGCCAGGGGGCTACGTTCTCGATCGAAGACATCGTGAAAAAGCCGGTAAAGAAATCTCCGGCCCCTCCGTTCACTACTTCCACCTTGCAGCAGGAAGCCGCCCGTAAGTTAGGCTTTACGGTGGCTCAAACGATGTTGATTGCCCAGAAACTCTACGAGTCCGGATATATTACCTATATGCGTACCGACTCCGTCAACCTGTCGAACCTGGCGCTGAACACGGCTAAAGAAGCGATAGTGGATACGTACGGCGAAAACTATTATAAATTCCGCAAGTACCAAACCCATTCGAAAGGAGCGCAGGAAGCGCACGAGGCCATCCGTCCCACCTATATTTCGCATAGCACGATCAAAGGCGATGCGCGCGAAAAGAAACTCTACGAACTGATTTGGAAACGTACCATCGCTACCCAGATGGCGGATGCCGAGCTGGAACGTACCCTTATCCATGTGGGCACCGAAGGCATGAGCGAAAAATTCATCGCTTCGGGCGAAGTAATCAAGTTCGACGGTTTCCTGCAGGTGTATATGGAAAGCAGCGACGACGATACGGAAAACGAACAAAACAGCGGCCTGTTACCTCCGGTTACTTTGCACGAACAGGTAGGATTGGAGCAGGTAACGGCTACCGAGCGTTTTACGTTGCGTCCGCCCCGCTACACCGAGGCCAGCCTGGTACGCCGGTTGGAAGAGCTGGGTATCGGGCGTCCTTCCACGTATGCGCCTACCATCCAGACTATCCAGCAACGCGCTTATGTGATAAAAGGCGAAAAACCCGGTGTAGAGCGCGCTTATCATGTAATCGGCTATAAGAAAGGAACTATAGTCGAAGAGGATAAAACCGAGATAGCCGGAGCCGACCGAAATAAACTGATGCCTACCGATGTGGGAATCGTAGTGAACGATTTCCTGATGGCTCATTTCCCGGATATCCTGGACTATAACTTCACGGCCAACGTAGAGAAAGATTTCGATGCGATTGCCGACGGCGAATTGCGCTGGACGAAAGCCATCGACGATTTTTATAAGGTATTCCATCCTATCGTGGAAGAAACCGCTTCTATCCGCACCGAGCACCGGGTAGGCGAGCGCGAACTGGGTATCGACCCGGAGAGCGGCAAGCCGGTGTACGTTAAAATCGGGCGTTACGGCCCGGTCGCCCAGCTGGGAACGGTAAAGGCGGAAGAGGATGCCGAGAAACCCAAGTTCGCCTCGTTGTTGAGCGGCCAGTCTATCGAAACGATTACGCTGGAAGAGGCGTTGAAATTATTCGAGCTTCCCCGTACGCTGGGAGAATACGAAGACAAAACGGTAACGGCGGCCATCGGCCGGTTCGGCCCCTTCGTGCGCCATAACAATGTATTCGTTTCCATCCCGAAAGGGGAAGATATTATGGAACTCACCCTCGAACGGGCTATCGAGCTGATCGAGGAAAAGCGATTGAAAGACCGGGAACGGCATGTGAAAAAGTTCGAGGAAGAGCCGGAAATGGAAATCCTGAACGGCCGCTACGGATGTTATATCGCTTATAAGGGAGCCAATTACCCCATTCCAAAAACCGTAACCGAACCGGCGGCACTGACCTACGAAGCCTGCATGCAGATTGTAGAGAAGCATGTGGCTACCAAAGGGAAAACAACAAAAACGACCCGGAAAACGAAAACCGCTTCGGCTGCCAAAACGACGGCAACGAAAGAAAAAGCGGAAAAGAAACCGGCTGCAAAAAAGAAAACCGCTACCGCTAAAAAAGCGACGGCTGCTAAGAAGCCGGCGGCTTCCGCCAAAGCGGCAACCGGTAAAAAAACCGCATCCGCGGCGAAGAAAGAGAAATAAGGGGGAGAACCCGAAAATAAAAAGGCACAGCATTTTTTATCCCGGATAAATTATGCTGTGCCTCTTTTTTTAATAAATAAAGCCGTATGCCGCCGCTTACGC
>DBGBSM010000191.1:0-12010 GCA_048468815.1 Parabacteroides sp. | reverse complement strand
ATATTACACCTGGTCGTTGACTATGACCCCTGAGGGGGTATAAATTCTACACACACACCACCGCAACCGGCCGAGCAAGGCCGTATCGTTCCCGATTCTTTTTCCATACCGGCGCGTCCGGTTTTCCAATCAGTCATACATAAAAAAACAGATACCGATGAAAGTATTGAAATTCGGCGGAACATCCGTAGGTTCCGTAGAGAGCATATTAAACGTAAAGAAAATCGTAGAGGCCGAACGAGGCCCGGTAATCGTCGTGGTATCCGCCCTGGGCGGCATAACCGATAAACTCATCGCCACTTCCCGGATGGCCGCCTCGGGCGATGTGGCGTACGAAAAGGAGTTTTCTGGCATCATCGCGCGGCACCTCGGCGTAATCGAAGGCGTGATAAGCCACCGGGAGAAATGCATGGACGTGCAGAAGAAAACCATGACCCTGCTCGACGAGCTGGGCAATATCTTCCGCGGCGTGTACCTGATTAACGACCTGTCGTCGAAAACCTCCGACGCCATCGTGAGCTACGGCGAGCGCATTTCGTCGCTGGTGCTCTCGAACGTCATCGAGGGAGCCGAGCTGTTCGACTCGCGCAAGTTTATCAAAACCGTGCGGCAGTTCAACAAGCACATCGTCGACTTCGAAACCACCAACGCGCTGGTAAAGGAAACCTTCGCCCGGCTGCCGAAAGTGTCGCTGGTACCCGGCTTCATTTCGTCGAGCCGCGAGAACGGCGAGATTACCAACCTCGGGCGCGGCGGTTCCGACTACACCGCCTCCATCCTCGCCACGGCGCTCGATGCTGACGTGCTGGAAATCTGGACGGACGTAGACGGCTTTATGACGGCCGACCCGCGGGTAATCAACTCCGCCTATGTAATCGACCGCCTTACCTTTACCGAAGCGATGGAACTGTGCAACTTCGGCGCCAAGGTGATTTACCCGCCCACCATTTACCCCGTATACCATAAAAACATCCCCATCCGCATCCGCAACACGTTCAATCCCGACGCGCCGGGCACCTATATCTCGCGCGAGCCGGTTCATGGGCAGGGCAAAGCCATCATCAAAGGCATCTCGTCCATCAACGATACGTGCCTCATTACCGTGCAGGGGCTCGGCATGGTCGGAGTAATCGGCGTGAACTACCGCATTTTCAAAACGCTGGCCAAGAACGGCATCAGCGTGTTTATGGTATCGCAGGCCAGCTCGGAGAACAATACCTCGTTCGCCGTGCGGAACGCCGACGCGGAATTGGCCGTACGCATCCTCAACGAAGAATTCGCGCTGGAGCGGGCGCAGGGCGAAATCAGCGACATGCAGGCCGAAACCGACCTGGCTACCGTAGCCATCGTAGGCGAGAACATGAAGCGCACCCCGGGTATCGCCGGCAAGCTGTTCGGTACGCTCGGCCGGAGCGGCATCAGCGTAATCGCCTGTGCGCAGGGAGCTTCGGAAACCAATATCTCGTTCGTCATCAAGCTGGAGCACCTGCGCAAGGCGCTCAACTCCATCCACGACTCGTTCTTCCTGTCGGAATACAAGGTGCTGAACCTGTTCGTAACCGGCATCGGTACGGTAGGGGGCAAGCTGCTGGAGCAAATCCGCAGCCAGCAACCCATGCTGATGGAAAAGAACGGCCTGAAGCTGAACGTGGTGGGGATTGCCGATGCCGACCATGCGATTTTCTGTCGCGACGGAATCGACCTGAACACCTACAAGGAAAAGCTGCAAACGGAGGGGATGCCTACCTCGCCGGAGCTGTTGCGCGACGAAATCCTGAATATGAACATCTTCAACGCCGTGTTTGTTGATTGTACGGCCAGTCCGGCGGTGGCCGATTTGTACGAAACGCTGCTGTCGCACAACGTGTCGGTGGTAGCGGCCAACAAAATCGCCGCCTCGTCGTCGTACCGGAACTATGCGAACCTGAAGGAAATAGCCCGTCACCGGGGAATCAAATACCTGTTCGAAACCAACGTGGGAGCCGGCTTGCCCATTATCAACACGATGAACGACCTGCGCAACAGCGGTGACCATATCCTGAAGCTCGAAGCGGTGCTCTCCGGAACGCTCAACTTCATTTTCAACACCATCAGCGCCGACATTCCCTTGAGCCAGGCCATCCGGATGGCGAAAGAAGCGCGGTACTCGGAACCCGACCCGCGCATCGACCTGAGCGGGAAAGACGTCATCCGCAAGCTGGTTATCCTGGCGCGCGAGGCCGGTTACCCGGTAGAGCAGGAAGACGTGGTGAAGAACCTCTTCGTGCCCGACTCGTATTTCGAGGGTTCGCTCGACGATTTCTGGAATACGATTCCCGAGCTGGATGCCGAGTTCGAAGCACGGCGCCGGAAACTGGAGGCCGAAGGGAAACGGTTCCGCTTCGTGGCCCGGATGGAACAGGGTAAGTGCGAAGTGGGGTTGCAGGAGGTGGATTTGCACCATCCGTTCTACGACCTGGAAGGAAGCAACAACATCATCATGATTTCGACCGAGCGCTATAACGACTATCCGATGATTATCAAAGGATACGGCGCCGGAGCCGATGTAACGGCGGCCGGGGTGTTCGCCGATATCATCTCGATTGCGAATATTTAGTAAAGCGTATGAAACACATTATTATATTAGGCGACGGCATGGCCGACGAACCGGTTGCCGCCCTGGGCGGGAAAACGCCGTTGCAGTATGCGGCGACGCCGTATATGGACCGGCTGGCGGCGGAAGGATGCACCGGCCGGCTGCAAACGGTGGCGCCGGGATTCCATCCGGGCAGCGAGGTAGCCAACCTGGCGGTGCTGGGGTACGACCTGCCCCGGGTATACGAAGGGCGCGGCGTGCTCGAAGCGGCCAGCATCGGCGTGGAGCTGCAACCGGGCGAACTGGCGATGCGCTGCAACCTGGTATGCATCGAAGGCGACCTCCTGAAGAACCATTCGTCCGGCCATATCACCACGGCCGAAGCCGACGAGCTGATTCGTTTCCTCAACGAGCGCTTGGGCTCGGAGCGGGTGAAATTTTACACCGGCGTGTCGTACCGCCACCTGCTGGTGTTGAAAACCGGCGACAAGCGGCTCGATTGCACGCCACCGCACGACGTGCCGCTCCATCCCTTCCGTCCGTTGCTGGTGAAGCCCGAAGTGCCGGAGGCCGCAGAAACGGCGCGGTTGCTGAACGACCTGATTCTCCGCTCGCAGGCGTTGCTGAACGACCATCCGGTAAACCGGAAGCGTATCGCGGCCGGTAAAGACCCGGCCAACAGCATCTGGCCCTGGTCGCCCGGGTACCGTCCGGCCATGCAGACCTTGCAGGAAATGTACGGCCTCGGTTCCGCCTCGGTGATTTCGGCGGTCGATTTGATTCGCGGTATCGGCGTGTACGCCGGCTTGAAGGTCATCGAAGTGAAAGGGGCTACCGGCTTGTACGATACGAATTACGAGGGGAAGGCCGAAGCGGCGCTGAAAGCGCTCGAAACCGACGATTTCGTGTACCTGCACGTGGAAGCCAGCGACGAAGCGGGCCACGAGGGGGATGTGGAGTTGAAGGTGAAAACCATCGAATACCTCGACCGCCGGGCGATAGGTCCTATCTACGAGGCTACGAAGAACTGGAAAGAGCCGGTGGCGATTGCCGTATTGCCCGACCATCCTACGCCGTGCGCTATCCGCACCCATACGTCCGACCCGGTTCCTTTCCTGCTGTACAAGCCGGGGGGCGAACCCGACGCCGTGCAACGGTTCGACGAGTTTTCGGTGGCGAACGGCAAGTACGGCGTGTTGAAAGAGGACGAATTTATCCGTGCATTCTTAAACGATTAAAAAACAGATAACCGATGAAATACTACAGTACGAACGGGCAGGCGCCCGCCGCTTCGCTCCGGGAAGCCGTCGTTAAGGGGCTGGCCGGCGACAAGGGCTTGTATATGCCCGAAAAAATCAACCGCTTGCCGGATTCCTTTATCCGGGAGATGAAGAACCTCTCGTTCCGGGAAATCGCCTACCGGGCGGCCGATGCGTTTTTCGGCGAGGATGTGGAAGCGGATACGTTGAAAGAAATCGTATACGATACGCTGGCGTTTGATACGCCGCTGGTGAAGGTAACCGACCGCGTCTACAGCCTGGAGCTGTTCCACGGCCCTACGCTGGCCTTCAAAGACGTAGGCGCCCGGTTCATGGCGCGTCTGCTGGCTTATTTTATCCGGAAGGAAGGGCAGGCGGATGTGAACGTGCTGGTGGCTACCTCGGGCGATACCGGGAGCGCGGTGGCGAACGGATTCCTGGGCGTTCCCGGCATCCACGTCTACGTGTTGTACCCGAAAGGGAAGGTGAGCCGCATTCAGGAAGCCCAGTTTACTACGCTGGGGCAGAACATCACGGCGCTCGAAATCGACGGTACGTTCGACGATTGCCAGGCGTTGGTGAAATCGGCCTTTATGGATCGCGAGCTGAACGCGCACATGAACCTCACGTCGGCCAACTCGATTAACGTGGCGCGGTTCCTGCCGCAGTCGTTTTATTACTTTTATGCGTATGCGCAATTAGATAAATTGGGATTGGCGGGCGAAACGGTGTTCTCGGTGCCGAGCGGGAATTTCGGCAATATCACGGCCGGCTTGTTCGCCGCCCGGATGGGGCTGCCGGTAAAACGGTTCGTGGCGGCCAACAACCGGAACCGGGTGTTCCTCGATTACCTCGAAACGGCGCAGTACAGTCCGCGCCCGTCGGTGGCCACGCTGGCGAACGCGATGGATGTGGGCGACCCGAGTAACTTCGCGCGGGTGCTGGATTTGTACGAAGGCTCGCACCCGGCGATAGCGGATACGGTGTCGGGCTACAGCTATAGCGACGAGCAGATTGCGGATACCATCAAACGGGTGTATAAGGATACGGGCTACCTGCTCGACCCGCACGGAGCGTGCGGCTACCAAGCCTTGGAAGCGTCGCTCGCCGGAAACGAAACCGGCATTTTCCTCGAAACGGCTCACCCGGCCAAGTTCCTCGAAACGGTTCAGAACATAACCGGCGAGGAGGTGGAGATTCCGGTGAAATTGCAGCGTTTCCTGTTGGGAACCAAGCAGTCGGTGGAATTGCCGAAGGGCTTCGAGGCGTTCAAGGGGTATTTGCTGGAAAAGTAAGGAGGGGGAAAGGTGTGCGCTTCATACAGCGCACACCTTTTTTTTTGCGTATATAGTACATGACAAAAATTTCTTTTTCGCTCGCCGCGAGGCGTCTGCCGACGGCTTTGTTTCTTTCGGCTGAAAGAAACAAAGGTAGAAAAGGCTTTCTTTGCGAAGGCAGGCTTTTCTTCCTACCGGGCCGGTTTAGGCCGTTACCACGGCGGGCCTTCATTTTTTTCTCTTGAAAGAAAAAAACGAAGCAAAAAAAGTTCAAGGGCTACGTCCGCTTCGCTACATCCCGGCCTTCGCTCGCTAAAAGCCCCGAACTCGCTTTCTAAAGAAAGCTCAAACAGCGTGGCTTTTTTCACGCTCACTTTCAGCCGTGCTGCTTAACGCTCATCGCCCGAGGCCCGGGGAGCCATACGGTGGGGCCGGCTTATCACGAGCCGGTTGCCTTTGCATTTTTCTTTGCCGTTCTTCCAAAAGCATTGGCTTGTTTCGGCAGGAGAGAGCAGCGGTTTTCCTTTATATATCCCCCTCTTCGTCGGGCGGGCAGGCGGGTTCCAGCATCTCCGGGTCGATTTCGATGAGGTACGCTTCTTCGGGCGAGAAACTTACCAGCAGGGAATTGTCGCCCACCCAGGTTATTTCCGGCAAGCCGTCGGGAAGCTCCACCGTGAAGTCGAACCCGGGAACGAAACTCGTTCCGTCCCAGCGGTAGCCGAACAAGGCGTACGGGCGGGTCGCCGTTCGGGGAAGCGAGCCGTCCGAGTCTTCGGTATACCTGTCCGAGCTGTTATCCGAGGCTATTACCGCGATGCGCCCGCTCGTTTCGTGGATGGCCATGCCGTCGGCGGCGAACTCCATATAATCATACTCCCCTTCGGAATCCTCCGGAGCGGAAGCCTGTTCGGGCACGATGAAGAAATGCACGTCGTTGTAATCGCCGTAGCTCGAAAATCCCAGGTGAAGCCCTAAGTCCTCGTCGTATCCGTAGTAAGCGAAGTTCAGTACGCCGCCGTATCCGTTATCGAAGTATTTTACGTCGTCGTCGGTCGAATGGCGCTCCAGCAAGATGTCGCCCGCCGCGTTGCGGATTACCAGGTCGTGCCCGCTTTCCTGGCACTCGCCGAATTTTTTTGCGTTGCGCGACGGGTAAAGCGATGTGCCGTATTCCCCCGCTGCCAGCCGGGTTACCTTCAGTCCTTCCGGCAGGCCGGCAGCCGCTTCGTCCGGGCTGTCCGGCGTTGTAGCCTGGGTGTCGGCTTCGTCGGGTCGCACTTTTCCGTCGTGGTCGTAAAATGCGTCGTCCACCAACCGGCCCTGTTCGAACAGCTGCCTGCCGGCTATCTCGCCGCTGGGATGGTAACTTTCGAACACGCCGTCGGGTACGAAGTCGGGCGTATAGTGCTCCGATGCGCGAAGCTGGCCGTCTTTATAATCGCGGAGCTCGATACGGGTACCGGTCAGAATGGTTTGGGTAGAGTCGCAGTCGGGTTTGTAGAGAGAAAGAATTTCGTTTCCGTTCTCGTCTTTCACGGTGCGGCGCGCCAATCCTTTCTGGTCTTCCCATACCGCGTATTCGTCGGTGATGCGGGGCGACCCGTATCCGGTGTAAAAAGAACGGAAATAAGCGTAGTTGTCGTAGTCCCATGATTCCGACCATCCGTACGGCTCGCCGTCGCGGTAGGGCGTGATGTCGTAAATCCGGCCTTGTTTGTCGTACGTAGTGCGTTTCGCCAGTTTTCCGTCCGCGTATTCGTTCACTTTCCACAAGGTACCGTCGTCCCGGAACGTGCTGTCTTGCCTGATGTCGGGCTGCGTAGCGGCCGTAGCGGCCCACGGCACAAAGTTCGTTGCGCCGGCAACGGTTAAGCCCCCTAAAAACAGCAGCGTAAGGGGAAGAATGTTTTTCATTTTCATGTTCTACTCTTTTTGGTTTTTCCGAAGGAATTAAAGAATCGAATCGAAGATAGGCTGCACCTCGGCATAATCGAAGAAAGGCGTTGTTTCTGCTCTCGGGTTGCATCCTTTATGATTCACCTAACTGTTGAACTACAGCACTTAGCTGCTGCAATCTTTCTGTATTGTGCTTGCAGTGGTACTGCAAATGTTATGCAGTGAAACTGTCATAATGAATGCAGTCCGGCTGCATAACGAATGCAGTGGCGCTGCATGCTGCGTGCAGTATGACTGTATAACTTGACTCGTGGTGTTGCAGTGAACCGGTATTCCGAAAAAAAGCGCCGTCGCGCCAGCATACCGGCCTGCGCCGTCCGGCAAGGATAAAAGCCGCCTTTGCGCAGAAACGCTTTTTAAAAAGCATCCGCGCCGCCCCGCATCTCGTACATATCGGTATACTCTTCCCATTCCGGGTCGAGCTCCGTATAAATCTCGATGGGGAACACTTCGAAAGGCGCCAGCGCCTCGTTCAGCCGCTCGCCGAATACCCGTACCGTGCGCGTATAGAACACCCACGTCTTTTGGTTGCCGCCCGTATAGATACCCGTCAGGATGGCCAGCTTGTCTTTTTCCACCGCCTTTTTCAGCGCCAGTTCCATTTTCTCCATCGACTCGGCTGTCGCCGCATCCGGCATGGCATGGCTATCCCCCTCGTACTTCCAGGTAATTTCCGCCCGTTCCTTCAGCTTGCCCGAATCCATGCATTCTTTCAGCTCTTCCCGTCCGTTGATGGTAATCAGGTTTCCGTTATCGTCTTCCGAGAACGCCGTGAACCATTTATCGCTCAGTTTCATATCCGTTTCGTTATGATAGTATGTTTCCTGTCCAAAGGTAACGATTTTTTCTTTTCCGCTAAAACCGACGTGCACGAATGTATTTTGCCGGGTATCTTCGCTGCTCGCTTCTTCTCTGTGACAAGAAACGTTTCGGCCGCGCCTGAAGGAGCGACCCTCGCAAGCAAAATAAACGTTTCGGCAAGATAGAAAGAAAAGAATTAAGGAAAAACCGTATCTTTAGAACGGCATTGGGAAATACAAAATGGTATCCGTGCAGGAATCGGGAAACCCTCCGTTGCTGCCGGTTCCGTTTATGCGGGAACAGAATAAACGATATATCAGGCGAAATGAATAGCATGGACGATAAAGTGAAAATCAAATTGTATGCATGGACGGTAGATTGCATCGACCCGTATGCGTTAGCGAAGTTTTATGCGGATTTGCTCGGATGGGTCATTCCGTTTCACGATGCGGATTGGGCGTGCATCGGCGCTCCGGGAACGGAGCAGGGGGCGTATCCCGGTATCACGTTTCAACGGAATCCCGACTACCGTCCGCCCGTATGGCCGGAGCAGCCCGGGGCGCAACAGCAAATGGCGCATCTCGATTTCGCCGTCGATAACCTCGAAGAGGCCGTTCGGCATGCCGTCTGTTGCGGGGCGACCGTAGCCGCCGAGCAGTTCTCCGACGAGTGGAGGGTGATGCTCGACCCGGCGGGGCATCCGTTTTGCTTATGCCGGATGAACCCGATTTTCGAAAGCCCCCACTTCGGATTGCTGTAAGATAAGGCGAACAGGAGCGGCCTCCCGGTTAAGGGGTTGCTTGTAAGAACAGGAGTTCGCATAGCCGACCGGTACGGGAGCCTCCGGTTGCATAGCCGGATCGCTTTCGTGCGGAGCGTCCGTTTTTTACAGGATTTGCAGCGCTTCTTTCTCTTTTCGGGAAAGGGAGGCTGCAATCAGGTCGTACGCTTGTTTTGCCAGGTCTTTTATCGTTTTATCCGGCACGTCTTTATCGAAATACACGCTGACCCAGTGTTTCTTGTTCATGTGATAGGCCGGTTTTACTCCTGCGTATCGGTCGTGCAACGCTTCGATTTGTTCCGGTGTGCACTTGAGGGTGCAGAAATCGAACACATCGATATTCACAAAGCAAAACCATTTATCCGCTACACAGAAAACAAGCAAGTTCCGGTCGTACTCCGACGTGGCTTTTCCGAACGGCATTTTCTCTTGTACACCTTCGAGTGAAAGGCAATAGGCTCTGAACTCTTCTATATTCATGGCTGTATGATTCGCTTTACGATAATTCTTTCAGTTTCCCGCTGGTTCGGCAGGGCGTTGCGAAGCCGTTCCGGGAATTTTCCCACACGTAACGTCCGAGGTCGCGGTAAAAAGATACCTGTTCCTGGTTCACCGGCGCCAACCGGCACGAGCGCTCGCAGGCGGGGCGGGTAAAAAGATACCTGTTTCCGGCTCACCGGGGCGGCTGCGCGGTACCGGCTGCACTTGGATAGCTTCTTCGAGGGCCTGCACGGCTTCTTTATAATCTCGATTTGTATCCGTTTGCACCGGCATTTCAGATTAATAGTATTTCCCGATGCCGCCGAATCCCGTTATCTTTTTATTTTCTTTCGTTTTGCAAATGAAGTGGTTCAACCGTTTTTCAAATTCTTCAGGGCGCCCTCTCGCCGCCTGAATGTAAGCAATCCGGATACGTTTATACGGTTCGGAAAAAGCTCGGTAGTTTTTCCATACCGTTTCATCTTCTTTCAATTTGTCGATTATATCGTTCGGAAACACAAAAGGTTCGGATAAAACGGTATGTATCTTGTCTTCGAACCGGGGGTGTATCCTTTTGTTTTCCAACAGCCATGTAAGCCGCTCCTTATTGGCTTGCGAATAAGCGCTCTTCGGGTTCCGGGGTGTAAAACGCTGAATTTTATGTTCTTCGTCGAGCGGTTTTATCGTGCTGTCGATCCAATCGAAGCACAGGGCTTCTTCCACCGCATCGTTATATAAAACGCTTTTCTTGCCTGTCGCTTTATGAGGAAATACAAACCAGATTTCACGGGCGGTGTCGAAGTGGTCGGCCAGCCACTTCCGCCAATCTTCCCGGTTTTCAAAATACTTTATTTTATTTTCCGTGGTCATAACAAGTCATTCTTCCTCGTTTGCTACCCGTTCGCCAGGTTCCGCCCATACGTTTGCTGTTGCCCTCGATTAGCGTCCGGATATGCCTTGGCGATACCAGGTCTTTGTATTTTTGCTGAACGGTCATTTTCCGTTCGGTAAGAAGCCGTTTTTGTAAAACGAATAACTTTCTTCGATTATTTCCGGCTCGTCTGCTTGCAAGGCATATAATATTTCACGGCAAAATTCCAATTGGGCGGTTCCGTTGGCGGTAACGATATTACCATCGCACACGGCTTGTTTTTCGATATAATGCGCATCGCCGGTATATTTTCCGCCTGCCGTATTTTTCAAATATCCGAGCGTATTGCTCGTGTGCTTTACGTGATTGAGAAATCCGTGCTTGCCGAGAAAAACCGAAGCGTTGCAGATTCCGGCGACCAACTTATTTTCCCGGATCGTTTTTTCTACCAAAGGAACTATGGATTCCGCTTCGGGCGAGAACCAGTTATCTCCGCCTACCAGCACCAATCCGGCGTAATCTTCGGGCAAAGAATGGATGTCGTAATCCGGTAAAACCCTGAATCCCCCTATGGAAATTACGGGGTCTTTGGTGAGAGAAAGGGTTTTGGCCGCGTATTTGACAGGTCTGCCGGGCTTTACTCCTGTGTTTACGCAAGCGGCGAGATGTGCAGCTTCCCAATCGGCAAAGCCGTTTAACAATACAAAAATGATTTCTTTTTTCATCTTTATTTCCTTTGATTGCATTTACAAATATAGATAAAAGCCCGGATTCTCATGCCTGTGTGGTACTAAAATGTCCGGGCCGTCGCTATCGGGTACGCTCTGCGGCTCGTTTTCGCTTTTACCTTACCGGCTAAATTGAATTTCTTAGCAGGACGAACGGTTATAATCCTTCTTTTATAATGTGCTGTTCAGGGTGGTGTTATCGTTTTATCTCATTCTTTTTCTTTCTCCATAGTCGATAACTATTAACAATGTTTCACCGAATATTATATAGCAATCGATTATCCATAAAGAAACCCGCCCGCCACTGATAGCGGATAACGAAATAGTAAGCGAACGGACAGAAAATTTCTTTTAGCGGTGCCCTGTATGCACAACGGTAAGAATGAAAGGTGAGTACCCGCCCGAAAGGAACCCGGTTTTCGCTTTACAATAGTTTTTTCAGTTCTTCGATGTCAGGCAGGGCGTTCCGAAGCCGTTCCGGCATATCTTCGGCTGCACGGTAGGTAGCAACGCCCATCGGTTTGTTATAATCACGAACGGCAAACTCTACAAAGGTTTGATTCATTTCCCTGCAAAGGATTATGCCGATAGAGGGATTTTCGTGCGGCTTTCTGATATAGGTATCTAAGGCGGATAGATAAGTATTCAACTGCCCTAAATAGGATGTACGGAATTTTCCGGATTTCAACTCGACCGCGACCAGGGAATTAAGCTCCCGATTGAAAAAGAGCAAATCTATGAACATTTCTTCGCCTGCAACCTCCATGCGATATTGATTGCCTATAAAACTGAAATCTTGCCCAAAGGTCATGATGAACTTCTTCACATTGGCAACAATCGCCTTTTCTACTATTTTTTCGTCTAAATCCTCTTCCTGCTCATTCAGTTCCTCCACATTAATGAAATCGAGCAAGTATTCATCTTTGAATGAACAAACAGCTTTCAGCGCTTGCTTAGTATCGGGCAATGTTTGAGCGAAATTGTTAGGTAAAGTTCCCCGATGGCTGTACAGGTCTGCTTTTAAGTAATCCCTTAGAGTGTATTTACTCCAATAGCGAGTGGCGCACTCATGTATATAAAATAGCCTTGCTTCCCAAGTCTTAGCTTTGGATATGATTTCGGTATGATGACTAAAGCCGATTGAAAGAAAGTCTGACCAGTTAAATTCGGCAGCCAGTGGCTGGCGAATTACGCTCAACAGCAATTTTTCATCTAATACCAAATCGCCAGCCAGCGGCTGGCGATTTAAAACAGATTCCCATTCTTCATAGAAAACTCG
>DBGBSM010000190.1:0-23478 GCA_048468815.1 Parabacteroides sp. | reverse complement strand
ATATTGGAAAATAATGAAAATAAGAAATAAATTATTCGTCGCTGCGTTGTGTATAACGGCTTTGTCGTCTTGCCAGAAAGGGTTGGTGTACGATGATGTGCCCGAAGATGTGTACAACAACGTAGGCTTGAAGAGCACTATATGTGAAGTGGTATCCCGGGAAGCGTTCCCGAAAAGAGTATGGCAAGACAAGTTCAACCAATGGGCGGAAAACATGATTCTCGATTCAGGTATCAATGCGGATTTCCGTAACGGAACAGATTACACCAATCCGACCGACCGCGACCTTACCATTCTGGGTACGGTGTTGAAACCGGGTGAAACGATGCAGGTACGTAATACGATTACGGAAGTGGCCGATGCCAGCGCTCCGGAAGGTAAACTGTATGTATTGAATGTGTTCGCGTATGATTCGGCTACGTTTAAGACTCCCAATAAAGGGCATCTGTTTGTAGAAACGGCTTTTGCCGGTGTAACGCCGCAACCGGTATTTATCGACCCGGTAGACGGACGTTCGGAACAAATCAAACTGCCGGTAGACCTTACAAAAGTGATAGTCATTTTTTTATTGGATAACTCATTGGCGTGTACGGTCGAAGCACTCGATGGAGCACCGGCATTGGGAATTCCAGGCGATTTTTCCAAGCCACGCCGCTACATGGTAATCAACACTACCCGTCGCGGCGACGGTGGCGAAGCACGCCGGCGGTTGTACGAAGTAAATCTTACGTTGCTTCCGGATGCATAACCGACAAGCAAAAAAAGAATAGATAACAAAAGGAGGATACACATAGTGGTATCCTCCTTTTTAATTTCGTACACTAATCATCTGGCAAAAAGAAATGCTCAGTAAATGCCGCCCTTGTACATATCGCCGAAATTATTCAGTTGTCCTTCCAGCTTTTTAGCAGTTTCGCCTTGAGGGTCGAGTTCGAGCGCCTTTTTCATATCTTCGGCCGCCCCCTTTTTATCGCCTTTCAAATACTTAGCCCGGCCGCGTTCGTTATACGCCTGGGCGAAATCCGCTTTTATTTCCAGCGCTTCGTCAAAAAAGGCGATCGCCTGGTCGAGCTCGCCCGAACGGATGTATAACTGCCCCAACTGCAAATAGGCCTGCTCGTTGAACGGATTGAGGTGTAATACGGATTGATATGCGGCTTTGGCTTCTTCGGTACGTCCGTTAGCTTCGTAAATCTTTCCCTGCAATAAAAAGGCGCTTTCTTCCTCGGGCGACAGGGAAATCACTTTTTCCACATCCTGCAACGCCTCTTCGAGCTGCCCCATTTCCAGCAATACTTCACCCCGGAGCAAATACGCTTCGGCAAAGTCGTCTTTTACGGCAACCGCCTTCGTAAGGTCGGCAATCGCTTCGAGCCATGCGGAAACAGCTTTCCGGGCCTTCGCCCGCAAAAAGTACGCGGCATGCATTTCCGGCGCTATTTCCAGTATACGTCCGCAGTCGTCCGATACGGAAGGATAGTTTTCCTGCATAAAATACAGGTTGGCCCGGGTTAGGAGCGCCGGGATATGCGCCGGCTCCAACGCTACCATGCGATCGGCCACCGGCAACGCCTCGTCCAGTTCGTTCTTCAGGATATAGGCATTCACCAGGTAACTCATAGTTTCGAAATCTTCTTCGAGCTTCAGGGCTTCCCTGTAACAGCGAATCGCATAATCGACCTGTCCCATTTTCTGCGCCCGCACGCCGTCGTACTTAAAAATATCGAAATTCTTTTTGTCGTTTTTCGCTTTTTCTTCCTCCGGCGCTTCGTTGCTGCTTCCGCCGGAAAACAAGGATTTAAAGAAACTGCCCATAGTTGTTCGTGCTTTATGATTCGAATGCAAAAGTAAAGAATTGCCCGGGGATAACAAGCAAAACAACAGCTTCTTTCTTTTCCGCGACACGCCGACAAGCATGATTGAGGCGTACGAACCCATACACCGGGCGCCTTCCGTTCGCTTCGTGTCCAAATAATCTACATGGGTGTAGCCAAGCATACTACATTCTTTCCGAACAATCTGTAAAGGAACCCCTACCTTTGCTACTCATACCGGACAGTTCCGCTTTTTAACGCCATGATACATATCGGGAAATTGATAGAAAACGAACTTCACCGCCAGGAACGCTCGGTTACCTGGTTCGCCAGGAAGTTGTATTGCGACCGGACGAACGTGTATAAGATTTTTAAAAAGCAAAGTATCGACACGGCCTTGTTGCTCCGGATTTCCGAAATCCTGCAATGCGACTTCTTCCTGCCTTATTCGGAAACCTGCCGCTTCGACCGTTCCGTATCCAAATAGTCTACACCGGTGTAACCAACCCGTCTACGCCGCATTTAAACAAAGCGCTCCGGAAGCTTTACCTTTGCCGGAAACTCATTACATTAATAAATTAAAAGTTATGAAAAACAAATCACTTTCAGTATTATGCGCCCTTTCGGCCGCATGCCTCCTGGCTTCCTGCTCGCAGCGGTTAGTGGATTTTACGGTTATCTCTACTAAAAACGTACCGCTTACCGACGAAGCGCCTAACCTGCAAAAGGCGAACAGCCGGGTAAAAGGTACCGACGCCAAATTAACGATTTTGTTTGTTCCGCTGGGTATCCCGAACATGAAAGATGCCATCGACAAGGCAATCGAAAAATACCCGGGAGCGGTGGCTCTTACCGACGGCGTGGTGTACAGCAAAGGCTGGACGGCGTTGATCGTAGGACAGAGCAAATATGTAGTGGAAGGCACGCCGTTGTACCCGGCCTCGTCTACACATGCCTCCACCACGAACTACCAACCGGCTCCAGCCGGCCAGCAACCGGCCGCTACCGAAGCGATGCGTATCGTACACGTAGTAAAAAAGGGGGAAACGCTGAGCAGCATCGCGCCGTTGTACAGCGTATCGGTTCCGCAAATCCTGAAATGGAACCGGCTTTCGTCGGCCGACGTTACGGAAGGCTCTCAATTGGTTATATATATTAAGTAGCATTTTCCTTAAAACAAGTTACCTTCCGCCTATACCGGGGCGGAAAGGGGCTTGTTTTTACCTGTTATGGTTTTGCTTGTCGTGCATCGGACGTAAAAAAGAAGCACATCCGGATATATGTCTGAATAAAAGAGCCTGTCTGACCAAAAACATCAGACAGGCTCCTTCTATTAGCGGGACAATTATAAATAAATATCCTACTTTATCCCCAGCTTCATCGCGATCTCCGCCGGAACCGCATCTTTATGCACCACGAAGTTCATGGTTTTGTAAGCCGCATACGCATCCGACACATACCAGGTACCTTTATACTTGTTGTTGATACCCCAGGAATTTTTCACCATAAAGTATTCCTTGCCGTTCTGGTCGGTGGCGATACCGTAAATCAGCATGCCGTGGTCGTCGGTGGTTTGGTAGTTATCGTAGCCCTGCTGACGCATCTCCTGGGTAATTTCGAGCTCCTTGCACGGCTTGGAAATCATCTTTTTGATTTCTTCGTCCTTTTCCTTCTGGCTCAATCCCACCCAGCGATCCTGGTCGGAACCCGAGGTTTCCAATACCTGAACGTCGGGAACCACGCCGATGCCGTCGCGGTTGAAACCCTTTTCGCTCACATCGGCGCCCCAGGCAATCGTATACCCTTTGTCGATAGCGTTCCGCATAATCGCCATCATTTCGTCGAGCGGCACGTTGTACGAGTAAGCGCCGCGCCAGTTATCCTCGATTTCCAGTACGAACGGCTGGTAAAACGGTTGGTGCGTGTACGACGTAATCGACACATAGTCGTCGGCATTCAGGCCCAGCTCGTCGGCAAAGCTCTTCGGCGTATATTCCTTTCCGTTGTACGTAAACTTCGCCGGCAACTCGCCCAGGTACGCATCGACGATTCCGTCGAACCCCTTCTTCCAGGCAGGCGTCAGTTTGCCGTTCGGGTTTTTGATTACCGCATCCACATACGCCCTCGATACTGCGTCCAGCTCGTTATGCACGTTCTGAGGCTCGCCGTAGTTCAACCCGTTCATAACCGTTTCGGGTACGGCGCCATAATGTTTCCATACATACAATACATCGTAGAAGGAGCCGCCGGGAGCGAAATTCAGCTTCCCGTGCAGACGCACGTACTTATCGGCCTTATCCTTGTAGGAATGCGAAACCACGAACATTTCCGACAAATCGTATTCGGGCTTGCCTAACCGCAACAGTTCCGATTCGAGGAAACCGATACCCGAGTACGACCAACATGTGCTCGAACGGCTTTGGTTTTTCACCGGCGTGATTTTCAGTTCTTTTACCGGGGTGAATACATACCCTTCTTCTTTTACTTTCTCTTTGCCCTTCGCCCCGGCCGTTAACGTACAGGCCAGTAACAAGGATGCAACTGCGAATTTCTTCATTTTGTGTTTCCGATTTATATTGATTTATCCGTTAATTTTCTTTCCCTACCATCTTCTCTTTCCAAAGGGAAGCGGTGCAAACCGAACGCATAAGCAAAGCCTCTCATTGATTATGCCGGGGCGAAACCTATCTTCGTTTTATTTTATGGAGCAAATATACTGGTTTATCCGGGCTTTACAAAAACAACCCGGCACCATATCCCATTTTATCGCCCGAAATTTTCCGAATTCAAATTATTTGTTATTCCTTTGCAGCAGGATAAGCGCTGTAAAGCCCTATTTCCGGTAAACCATTTAATCGACCCTTAGCTATATGAAACCAGTTACTGTTACCGTTTTTCTGCTGTGTCTTTTTTCGGGCTGCGCCCCGTTAACCGACGAAACGCCTCTTTCCGTCGCAGCGAGTTACCCCATCCAGTTCCATATCGATTTCCAGGAAGAAACGTTGCCGTTTCCCCCGACCAAAAGCATGCCCGCGCAAACGATTCCCGAGCCCGAAGCGTACGAAAGCCCCGCAACCGGCGGCGCCTGCAACCGGTTGGAATACGTGGTGTACAGAAGCGGGGAAACCGTACCGCTGAAAAACCGGCACTATACGGAAACCGACCCCGATTTCGGCATCGTATACGACTCGTTGCCGGAGGGGAATTACCGAATCGCCTTCCTGGCGCACTCGTCGCCTCACCCGGACTTGTCGGAAGAAAACGTGTTTTCGTTCGATTCGATAAGCGATACCTTTTTCTTCCTGAAAGAAATCGAGATACATGCCGGCGACGAAATCAGCCCGGACATTGCGCTGGAACGGGTCGTAAGCCGGGTCGAGTTCGTAGCCAAAGACGATGTTCCCGCGCACCTCGGCCAGTTCGACGTGAAGGTAGCCCGGTATCCCGACCGTTTTTCGCTTTTCACGCAACAAGGTATCGTAGCGCCGGACACCGTTTCGCTTTCCCGGATTTATGCCGGTAACGAGGCTGGACGAAAAAATACCGTGCACTTTTTTTATTGCTTTATCCCGCCGAAAGAAGAAAAGATGGGCGTCCGCCTCGAAGCCCGGAACACGGAAAAAGAAGTTTATTACGCACGCAACCTCGAAATCAGCCCCCTGCTCAACAAAATTATCCGTTACACGGGCCGGCTGTATACCGTGCCTTTCTCGGACGATTCGTTCGTACCCGAGATAAACGAGGTATGGGATGGCACAATCGAAAACGAATTGCCCGATTGAGCGGCCGGCGCTTACTCCTACACCACCGATAAAACCCGGCGTTGGGAAGCGGGAACCGTTCCGTACGACCGCACGGGGTACCGGCTGGCATTGCTTCCCGAAAGCGTGGTTACATACATCCGGTAAAGCCGTGCCGCCGGTAACCGCCGGACGGTTTCCACCCTGCGGAGAATCGTTCCGGGAAAGCAACGCGGAAAAACGACATGCGGAAACACGGCGCTCCCGAACCAATCAGGATAAAGCTTCCGTGTTTCCGCATGCGTTCCATACGGTAATTTCTATTTCTTGCTGATGAAACTTTTGTTTCATGCAGGAGAAACTTTTGTTTCTTGCTGATGAAACTTTTGTTTCTTGCTGGTGAAACAGTTGTTTCATGCTACAGAAACTTTTGTTTCACCCGCACCTCTTTGGGGCCGTTTGCCAAACAAACGCGACAAACCGTACATCCCGGCTTATTTTTCCAGCAACAGTACCAGCCCGCTGCGTCCCATCACCTCGCAGGGACGCGCCAAATTGAAGCCGCTCCCCCATTGCAGGTTTTTTATTTCCGGCAGCGATACCTTCGACGGGGTAAATCCGAGCGCCGCTTCGTCGAGCTCGATTTGGCCTGTTTGCGGCAGGTCGCTCCAGTTCGCGATTGCCACGAGCGCCCGGTCGCCGTTTACATAGACAGTGGCCGGCAACGCTTCGTTTCCGGTTTTTACCGGGTTGCGCTCGTCCCAATAGCCATACATCCGGGCGTGCTGCATGCCGAAAGCGTCCCAAAGACGCCACATCGGTACCGGGTTGCCGCTCCAGGGAAGCCGCGGAAGCATGCCGAACACCAGGCCACGGAACGGATTGCGCGCATCCAGCGTTTCGCTCATCACCCCGAACGGGATGCCCGACATTTCCACCAGCCAGAAATCCAAGTCGTTCTTTTCGGAGAAACCTTCGCCCATCCAGATACGGTCTACGTAGGGCAGTAAGTCGAGGTAAATGTGCAGCGAATTGGCATACCCGGCCCATTGGTTCATGTGGTTCCACGAATGGATGTCGACCAGGCGCCGCTTGCCGTCGGCATCGAGGATACGGCGCGCGCGTTGCAACGTTTTCCCGTCGAGGGCGCTGTCGTCGATATACACGCCGTCGATACCCACGTTGCGCACCATCCAGTCGAGGCCGGCCAGGTAATAATTGTTCCAGCGCGAATCGGGCGTGGTGATGACCGAAATATCCATGTCGCCTGCATACTTGCCTTCCTTGAACGCATTGTACCAGGCCGGGATAAAGTGGGTGGAGAGGTTCTTGTTCAACCACTCGTTGGGGCCGTTTTTATGAATCAACGTGCGCGCGTCCTTGCCAGGCCCGTCGTGAATCACTTCGCCGCCCAGGCTCCGGAGCGCCCAAAGCTCGGGAATCTTCACCGTGAGTTCGCGGGTGGTGTAGTATACGCGCACCTTCAGGCTGTCGGCATGCGCCCGTTGCACGAAACGGGTGAGGTCGGCCACCGATTCGTCGGAATACGGATAGTTGATAAAGGGGTAAATATCTTTTTTATGATGGATATTGATGATGTTCGCTCCGTTTTTCAGCGCCTCGGGAATGTAGTTTTCGCTCAGGTCGCTGTTCGAGTGGTAGAAGCGCTCCACGGCATGGGCCTGCAAATCGAGCGGCTTGACCGGAGTTATCAACAAATGGAAATCGTAATGCAGGGTTTCGCCTTTTTCCATCTGCCGGGCGCCGCTGAAAGCCTGGACGCAAACGGCGCCGCCGTCTTTCGCTTTCAACCGTATGCCGCCTTTTCGCTCGTTTCCCCACGAAGCAGGCAACTTCAGCTTGCCCAACTCATAATAGATATTCACCAACGGACGGGTGTACTGTTCGTCTTTCAGGCTGAGGTTCAACCCGGCATTCACGTTGCCCATCCACAACTTATCCTGGTGCCTGGCGGTATCCCAATGCCATTCGAACGCATCCGTTTTCCGCAGGCCGCCTTTGTTACCCAGCCCCATCCAGTAACGGGAAGCGTAGGCGGTATAGGGTATTTCGAGGCGGATGTCGCGCACTTGTACGCCCCGGCGCGCCTTTACCGCCAGTTTGTAATCCATCGAGCCGTCGAAGTGGAATACGCCCCGGCAGGTCACTTCGAAACCGTTCTTGCCCGAGAGCGATACCGTTTCCCAGCTTACCGCGGCCGGGGTGCGTTTTACGATACGCAACTTGCCGGGTTTTAACGTTTCGACGCCCGATTCGGTTTCGATTACGAACCGCATCTCGCCGGCCAACACCTCGTTGACTGCCGACGAGCCGAGGCGGTTAGTGGCATCGTAGCAGGTGGCGATGCGGGCGGGAAGCCCGGAAGCGGCCAGTTGCACCGTGCCGCCCAGATAGGTGATTTCCTGTTTCCGCAGCGTAACCGGGATATAAGGGGCGGTAGGCGTTTCGGCTACTCCGAGGTGTGAGTCGAGCCAGCGGAGACGGGTTTTGCGCCATCCTTCGTTATCGCCGTGATCGGGCAGCACCGCTCCGGTTACCGACAGGGTAACGGGAATTTCAGTGGGTGGCAAACCGGCCGGTTTTACCGTTACTTTTCCGCGGTAGGTTCCCGAAGCGTTTTCCGGCACGTCGATGCCGACCCACAACGGTTGTACGGCTCCTTTCGGCACGCGCACAGTGTTCCGGAAGAGGTTTCCGTCGGTATCGGTACCGCCGGTGTTGAAACAATTCAGGCGGGAGGCGTCGATGCGGGCGCCTTTTTCGTTTACGAACGAAGAAAAAGCGAGCGACACCTCGTCGAGGGCAACGTAAGGAGCATAGAGGCCGATTTGCCAGGTGTAAAATTCGCCGGGCGCGCATGTGCCTTCGAAAACGGCTCGCTTTCCGGCCGGGCGCTCGGTCCAGCGGGCGGGGAGCGCATCGGTCAGGCGGATGTCGTGCATCCGGTCTTCGGTAAAGCAGAAGTACCGGCTGGCGGGTTGCTCTTGTACCAGGCGTTCCACGGCTTCCGCCGGGGCGGGACGCCGCATTTCCGAGTTTTCTTCGGACACGGTTCCCTGGCGCTTCAGGTCGTCGAAGGCGTTGGTAACGTCTTGGGCGGTGAGGGCCGTAGCAACGGCTAAGGCGCTTAAAAAGGTATAAAGAGTTGTTTTTTTCATGATTCGTTTTATTTCGTTGTTGGTTTATCGCTGGCCGCTTGGCTTTCTTTCCGGGGAAAGAAATAAAGGCTTTCTTTTTTCGCTCGCCGCAAAGGGCGTCTGCCGACGGCGCCTACCGGCGGTCATACTTTTTTCTCTTGACAGAAAAAAGTATGCAAAAAAGGTCAGGGGCTAACGCTCGCTCGCTAAAAATGGCACTCCACTCACTGAAGGCCCCGAACTCGCTTTCTAAAGAAAGCTCAAACAGCGTGGCCTTCCGGGCGTTCGCTCCGTACCATTTTCTTTACGCTCCCTCACTGAGGCCCCGGGAGGCCATACGAAGCGGCCGGTGTTATACAATACGGTAGAACTTCCGTTTTATACGAAAAGGCCGGGGCTTTTTCAGACTGGCGGGCAGCAGATGGCTGTCGTCGGCGGATAGCTTAGGCTGGCGCCGGCATGCACCAGGGGTTAAACAAGGCTTACTTTATCGGGCCGGAACCGACAAGCCTGTCGTGTCACTACCGACAGTACTGTCTATTCACTATAGATAAAGCTATCTAATCACTTTAGACAAGGACTATCTAATCGCTTTAGATAAGGGCTATCGGCCCTGGTTAGATAGATGCCTGGTGCTGTTTTCGCTCCGAGGGACGTCGATGTTTCTCTCCTGCTGATGCCGAATCCGTATCAACACTGTACCCAATGCGTGTATAGTACTACAATCTGCATCCCTAACGGTAAAGAATCTTTCCCCGGAAAGAAAGCCCAGCGGCGAGCGCCCCCCTACTTTCCTAAATTCTCAAAAATATCCCCTTCGCGGATTTCATCGGCACCCGGCTCGCCGGCGTAATATTCGGCCGCCAGCCTTGCGTACTTCTTATACAAGCGCGAAGCCACCTCGATTTCGTCGCCTTGCGTAACCGGCGTGCGAGCCTTGTTCGGTTGCGACACGAAGTTCAGTTCCCAATCGCCCAGTTCGCTGTAAAAATCGTTGGCGCGGAACGCTTCCCGGCCGTGCGTTTGCGGCAAGCCCGCTTCGGAGTACGACGTACCGGCATCGAGATGCTGCTGCAACATGCCGTAGAATTTTTCCCACCGTTTCAGGTAATACCCTTCGATAAGCCCTGTCCATTCACGCCACGAATAGTCGAAAATCAGCGGGTCGCCGTCGGCGCCCCATACCGTTACCAGGGCGGTAGCGTCTTTTTCGAACAAATCTTTTTCGGCCTCGGTAGAACCCCAGCTCCGGGCATCCGTAATCCACTTATCGAAATTAAACTCCTCGCGCGTACGGAGCAGTTCGTCGGCATCGCGCAGCATGTCGAGGAAACGGCCGCTGTGCAAGGCAAAAGCTTGTTTGTCTTTCTTCCGGAACGCCTCGGCCGCTTTTTTATGAATGGCCTGCCCTAAGTTCGACATCAACTGGCGCTGTACATCTACCACATCGAACCGGTACGGCTTCGACGCTTGCAGCAACGCCGTATCGCGCAACAACAACCCGGCGGCCTTCACTACCGTAAGCGGTTCATAGGGGATGCCCAGCCCGGCATTCGGGCCCGACTTTTTCACATCCAACGCCGGACGGGCGGCGATAATCGAGCTCCGTTCCGTACCGTTCGTTCCGGGACGGTAGGGCCCTTCGAGCAACAGCATCCATGCCCGATGCGCATTGTCCGAAACCGCTCCGTAACGGCGGTCGGCATAGCGGGCCAGCCAGTCGTCGATGTTTACTTCGCCGGCATGCAGCGGCATTTCGAACGCCAGGTCGTAATACACCGGATTTTGTACGATGGATTCCATAAACAAGCCGGAGCCGCATACGTTGGGCGAGCCGGCTTTCGCTTTCGCATACTGGTTGGAGGCCAGCAAACGCAAATCGCCGTGCAGGTTTACCCGGCCGCCGAAGTTATGCAGATTGCCGGCTACCACCGGATAGCCCCAGCAGGTATTCGGCTGGGCGCTCTTGGCGCCGTTCAGGTCGAGAATAATCAAATCTTCTTTCGGCACCGCTTTCACAATCGGTTCGCGCAGGCTCCAGGCTTGCATCGCCCACTTGGCGTCGGGGTCGAAATCTTTAAACAACCGGTAAATCCCGTTTCCTACCGCGCTGAGGTATTCCGGCGTATCCACCGGCGGAGCGCTTTCGTGGAACGGGTCGGCGGCATACACGCCGTGCGCGCCGAACAGCTTCTTTTCTTCTTCGAGGAACGTACGGCCGAAAGCGGTGAACAACGAATCGGTAGGGTCGAGCTGAGCCGCTCCGGTAAACGCACACCACGAAGGCTGCAAGCGGATTTGCGCATCCGGATATTTCGCTTTCAGCTCGCGGGGTACATACCCCGAAAAGCCCTGCTGGATGGGTTGCATGCCCAATTCGAGTTGCCGCGCCATAATTTGTTTTCCGAGCGCTACGTGTTTATCGATCCAATCTTTCGGCAGCGGGCCGCCGTAGCTTTGCAGGTTCTGCATCCATTGCCAGGCGAAGTGGCCCGGACCGGCCAGAAACGCGCGGGCTTCCTCGTCGGAAAACCCGTACTTCAGCAACGTGTTGTACCAAACCCCTTCGAGTCCGACCACCGAAAGGGGCATGTTGACGGAGTTCATCGCCATGTAGTCGAGTTCCTGTTGCCAGCGTTCCCAATCCCACCAGGCGGCCGTATAGCTTACCGTGCAGTAATTCATATACACGCGGTACTTCCCGTTGATGGTGTTTTTCACTTCGCGGGCGGGAAGCGGCAGTTTCTCCGGCAAATCCAACTGGTTGCCGAACCACGACACGTGCGCGTTGCACGTATACTTCAGGTATTGATTATAGGCGGTGGCCAACGCTACGGTATTATTTCCGCGCAGCACGACCTTATCGCCGGCCGAGGCGATTTCGTACGCATCTTCCCCGTTTACCGGGTCGATTAATTCCAGTTCGAACTGGTTGCCGTAGCCGGGCGTGACCCGTTCTATCAGGTCGTAGGCGGCACGGAGTTGCGGGTCGGATTTACAGCCGGCCAAAAACAAGACAGCCATATACAAGGCGAGTTGGAGATGTAGTTTCATACAAATTGTTTTATCGTTTATATTTCAGTATTTTCCGATGTACGGGTTTATTCTATCACATACCAGTTGTACCCCTTCGCCGGAATCCGGATGCGGAGGGTAATCGAATAGTCGCGGGCCAGCCGATGCACTTCGCCCGCGCCGTTTTGCTCTTTCACGAGCGCCGTATCCGTCAGGCCGGTGTAATACAGAGGAACGGTAACCGTCCGCTCGACGGGCGTATCCAACGGATTGTATACCGAGAGAAAGCCTTTTTGCCTTAACTGCGGGTTTATGTGCAACAGCCCGTCCCAGTCGCGTCCGTCGGGACGGCGCAAATGAATCACATCCGAATCGAGAATCGGGCGAAACTGCTTGTAAAACGCCACCCACTTCTTTACGAGCTGCTTCGTTTCGTCGGTATCGTACAGCCGGGGGCCGCGGTAACAAGCCTGCACGCCCGCACCGAACAAGTTGCGCAAGCGCGTTTCGTAATGCGCCAGGTGCTCGTGCAACGGCTCTATCGTTGCCGCTTCGCCGCCGCCGTGGTATTGGGTGAGCGGAACGAACATATACCCCATCGAGGGCGTTTTCTGCCAGGTACCGTCGTAAATATACTGCCGCTCGATGATTTCCTGGTATTCCCGCGGCAGCGACCAGTTGGTTTCCACATAGCCCATCGGCGTTTTACCGGAACCCGAAAGGAAATACCAGTCGGGCACGTTCAGGTAAATGCCTTCGGACCGGCACCACTGGTAAAAGGTGCGTATCTTATCCCACTGTTTCCACTGCGAATCGGCGTATCCCGTATGCCCCGAATGGACGGTGGACGCGCACAAATCGCCCGGATACGAGCCGTCGTGCTCGAATACGTTCATGCCGGTTTCTTCAAAAAACCGTTTCAGCTTGCCGAAATACGCATCACCCCACGCCGAAGCGATACAGGGTGACTTGCCGAACCGGCTGCCGTCTTCGCGGCTTACGGCCGGCTTGCCGGTGCGCCGGCTGATAGCGGCATCTGCATCGGTGGCGCCGCGGCTCGCCAATAACGAATACCCGCCGATGGCGATTCCTTTACTCCGGGCGTACTCGCCCAGCCGTTTCATGCGGGCCAGGTAGGCGGCCGAGTCGTTTTCGATGGAGAACCCGCTGCCGAACGTCATGATGACCATCTCGAAACCTGTTTCGGCGCATTGGTCGATTGCCTTTTTCACCGAAACGTCGTCGGAGGCGCGAACGTGCATAAACACCGGGTTCTCTTGCGTCCAGGGAGCCATCGTACGCCAGAAACGGCACTCCGCCAACCCGCGTCGTTCGGTATCGGTTGCATCGCGAAGCATCTCGTAGGCTCTGCACGAGCGGAAAGTGGTGCCGGGTTCGATGGTATAAGCGGGGCCTACGGGCGGCCCTACTTCCAGCCGGGCCGGCTTATACTGGCCGTAATACCGGATGCCGGTGGCTTCGTATTCCGGATGGTCGAACGCCCAGCGCACGGCCGGATTGTCTTTCATGGCTTCCATATCGCCGCCCATGGCGTAATCGGTTACCACGAAGAGTTGCGTGAAACGGTCGATATAATCGCGCGGGGCATCGGTTTGCACCGGAGCTTTGCGGTAGTTCCGCGTATAGTGTCCCGGCTCCTGCGCCAACATCCGGATTTCGTGCGGCTCGCCGTAATGTACTTTCGGCGCGGTTTCCGCCAGCGCCAGTATCTCGGAAGTAAACGCATCGAGGGTAACGGGCTGTGCACCCCGGTTTTCTATCTCCACCCACTTGGATAATACGGGAATGCCGTCGTAGCACTCGTATACCACCCGCACCGTAAGCGCCTGCACAGCGGCCGGACTTTTAGCCGGCGCCCGGTAGGTAAAAGCGACCCGTTTCCCGGGAGCGGGCCATTGTACGTCGCCCGAAAGCCAGGCCGGATTCTTTTTCCAGGCAAAAGGGGCTTTGGTAACGCCGGTTTCGTATCCCGACAATACGAAAGCCGAATCGACCGCTTCCATTTTTTCCACAAAAGAAGGAGCCAGGAAATTCTGTACCGGCTGTCCGGCCAGACCGCCTACCGGATACGTTTTCCCGTCGAGCACCAGCACGGCTTCCGGACGGACGGCGCGCAACTCGGCCGCACCGGTCATCAGGTTATCGAGCGCCAAGGTAGCGCCGTTGGGCTTCAAGGCGAAAACGCGTTTCAGCAAGCCGTTCGAAAGTTCCAGCCGTTCGCCCGGCGCCGATGCGGTAACGGCGGCCCGGTAAGGGCTTCCGTCGATCAGCCAGTCGCTTTGTCCGGACGAAACCGCCCGGCCGGCCAGCAAGAGGAAAGCGAATAAAAGAGGTAATTTCATGGTATCGTTGTTCTAACTAACACGCGGCATGCCTGATACAAAGGTAGCTTTTCCCTTACAAAAAAGGAATACGCACGAATCGGGCTTCACCGGAAATGAAATAATACTGTAAGATATTGCGAATATAATTCAACATCGATGCGCTCCGGCATCCATTTTTCCCCTTGGGGCCGGGAGAAAAAAAGGGCTGTTTATCAAGTGCAGGATGGAAGACGAGAGTAAAAAAATAGACTTGCTAAACAGCCCCGTTGTGTTCCGCCTCCTACCGTTTCACGGCAAGCCGGGCGGGTTTACGAACCGCCCTGCTACAAACCCGCCTGCGGGTCGAACGTTCCGTTTTCCCAGCCTTTGGTTTGCTCCAGGTTGGGGTTATTGCTCATTTCGCCCCGGCGCATCGGGAGGAAGTACATATTCACGTCGTTCTTCATCGGCGTATTGTCGCGGTCGAACAGGTACCAGTCGTAGTTGCCGTCCGGTTTCAACGTCAGCACCAACGCATGCCGTTTATCCTGGCCTACCATCGTTTCGTGGTGAATCATCCAGCGACGCATATCCCAAAGCCGTTTTTGCTCGAACAACAATTCCACGAACCGCTCGTCGCGTACGGCCTGCCGCATGGCGTCCTGCCCCATCCCCGGGTCGAGCCCGTATTGCTTGCCGGCCAGTTCCGGGTCGCCCGGCACCGTTTCCTTGATACCGGCCCGCTTGCGGATTTGTTTCAGCATGCCGAACGCTTCGCCCAGTTGCCCTACTTCCACGGCTGCCTCGGCATAGTTCAGCATCACTTCCGCCAGGCGGATGTCGATAAAGTCGGTGCCGGAATTCTGGCAATCGGTAACCGACAAGCTCTGGTCGATGGCCTTCTTCGAATAATAACCGGTTTTGCTTCCTACATTCTTTCCGTACGCATAGTCGTTTTCGGCATTCTCGTTCAACTGCATTTCTTCGTTGAAATAAACCGATTCCTGGTAAACGATGGTGGCGTAGAAGCGGTTGTCGCGGTTTTTCCACAAATCGCGGATGTCTTGCCCCGGCCGAATATCGTTAATCGTAAACGTTTTTCCGTCGGCCGTAGGGAACCGGTCGATGACTTCCTGGGTAGGATGGCAACCGCCCGTATTATTCTGCGAGAACTTGATGGGCCGCACGCCGGCATCGCGATTCTGCGTACGCCCCGGATTGACATACCGTACGGCGAATACCACTTCCTTGTTCATTTCGTCGAGGAAAAGTTGCCCGAAGTCCGGTTGCAACTCGTATCCCTGGCCTTGCAAATAAGCGAGCGCCTCTTTATTGACCGTGTAGGCCGTTTGCCATAACTCGTTGTTATCGGAGGGATTGAACTGCTTGCTGGCGCGAAACAGCCATACCCGGCCCAGGAACGCCTTAGCCGCTCCTTTCGTAACACGGCCCAAGTCGGCCGCCTCGTAACTATCGGGCAAGGCTGCGGCGCAATCTTCCAACTCGTCGAGAATAAAATCGAAGCACGCCTTGGTCGACGCCCGTTTCACCATCAAATCGTCGCTTTGCTCCTGCGGCTCGGTAATCAACGGCACGCCTCCGTACCGTTTTACCAGCTCGAAATACAAGTAAGCTCGTACGAAACGGGCTTCGAGCGCCAAACGGCCGGCCAAATCCGCATCGATGGTGGTAAGCGTTTTATTCTGGACGTTCCGGATAAAGATATTGGCATACCGGATGCGGTCGTACGGCCAGAACCAGTCGTAGGTTTTATTTCCGTTCGTCAGCGGGTCTTTATCGGTCCATTTGATCAGGTTATCGGGCGTAACGGTGCCGTCGATCCAGCCTCCGCCGCCGGTAGCCTCGTCGCTGGCATCGGCCAGCGAGTTATCCCAACCCGGAATATAGGTATACAAAGCATTTACGTACGCCGTGCACAACACCGGGTCGGTCCATACATTCTCGCTCGAGATAGACTTCAGGTCTTCTTTATCCAGTACATCCATACAGGAAGTAAAGAATCCGAGCGCCACCAGTAAAACTGCCACTATTTTTTTCATATGTCGTATGCTCATTTGTTAGAAACTTAAACTCAGTCCGATATTATAACTCTTCATCAGCGGGTATTGGTAAGCGCCCCGCGTACCGCTGTTTTCCGGGTCGTAAATGCCGATATGGTCGAGCACGAACAGGTTGGTTCCCGATACGTACACGCGGCAATTGTCGACTCCCACTTTATTCAGCCAGCTTTTCGGAAACGTATAGCCCAGCTCGATATTCTTGCAGCGGAAATAACTGCCGTTCATCAGCCAGAACGACGATGCCTGCGAGTTGGCGCCATAGCTGCCGCTTCCGCCTACACGCGGATACTTCCCGCCGATATTGTCGGGCGAATACGCATCCGACCAGATGTCGAGTACCGACTGTTCCGTCCAGGTATCGCCCCGGTTGTCGAACATCACCGACCGGTGGCCTACGCCCTGGAAGAACAAGCTCACGTCGATTCCTCTCCACTCGCCGCCTAAGCTGAGGCCGTACATAATTTCCGGGTCTTTGCTGTAGAGCGACAAAATGCCTTTGTCGTTTCCGTCCACTTTCCCGTCCGGGCCGCCCGTACCGCCGGCACTATGAATGTCTTGCAGGATAATGTCGCCTTTCTCCCACTGGTCTTTGCCGTTCCACAACGGAAGCCCCTGCAAATCGGCATCCGTCCGGGCGATGCCCGAAGCATAATAGCCGGTGATGAAATCCATCGGGCGGCCGGTTTTCTTTTCCCACTCGTAGGCATTCGCCGACTCGTCGATTTTGCTGTAATGGTTGCGGGCGAAACTGAAATTACCGGTTACATAATAGGTAAAATCGCCGATCCGATTGTCGTGCCGTACCAGGAACTCGACTCCCTGATTACGCAATTCCGCGTAATTTTCCTTCGGCAGCTTGGCGCCGAACGTTTCGGGAATGGTACGCACCCGGTCCATCAGAATGTCGTACGTCCGTTTGTTGAAGTAATCGAATTCGAGGCTGAACAAGCCGTTCCACATCGACAGGTCGAAACCGACGTCGAGCGTGGCGGTTTTTTCCCAGGTAATATTCGGGTTCGGATACACATCCGGCACGATGCCGGTAGAAGCCGAGCCGAAAGCGCCGCCAGTTACGATTTTGTATTTTTCCAGGTATTGGTAAGCATCTACCTTGTCGCCTCCGTCGTTACCCAATATACCGTACGAAGCTCTCAGCTTCAGGTTATTGATAAAACCGAGGTTGGCATTGTTTTTAAAGAAGCTCTCCTCCGTCATCCGCCAGGCGGCCGATACCGAGGGGAAGAAGCCCCAACGTTTGCCCGGCACCCATTTTACGGAACCGTCGTACCGGAAATTGGCTTCCACCAGGTAGCGGTTATCGTATGCGTAGTTGATACGGCCTACATATCCTAAACGGCCTATCTCGGTTGCCGAACCGTCGGCATCTTTCCATTTGCTGTCGGCATTTCCCACGAACATATCCTCGATAGCCGAAGTAAGCAGCTCGCGCCGTTCGCCCCAGAACTTATCGCCCCAGTTTTCGTACTGTTCGTATACGAACAAGGCGCCGAGGTCGTGCTTGCCGAACGTACGGTTGTAATTCAATTGCAGGTTCAGCGTATACTCGCTGGTTTCGTTGAAATCCTTCCGTACGAAATTGCCGCGCTCCGTACGGGTACGGGTGCCTACCACCTCCGCATCGTCGGCAATGATATGGTTGTTTTGCCCGGAAGTTTTGTGCCGGTACAGCGTATATTCCTTCCCTACCAGCTTGCTCTTTTCGTAGTACCGGCGGTAATTGAACAAAGCGCTGGCCGTAAGCCCTTCCACAAACGGCAAATTCCATTTGGCCGACAGCTTGGCGTTCAACGTGTTGTAGTTGTTCACCCGGCTGCCGCCGCTCTTGATAACTTCGAGCACGTTCCAATTGTAAATCGTGGCGTTCGGCCGGCCGTTTACATAAGCGGGCTCAGTGGTTGGGAAGTTGAGCAACGCCCGGTACAGGTCTTCCATATAATCGTTGTCGCTGTCGTGCGGCCAGTAAGGCGCTTCGCGTTTCTTCATGTTGGCATCCACATCGAGGCCGATGCTGAAATCTTTCGTAATCTGCGCATCTACGTTCGAACGGAAATTATACCGCTTGAATTCGAGGTGATCGAACGAGCCTTTCTGGTTGTAATAGCCTACCGACATGTAGTATTTGATGCGGTCGCTACCGCCGCTTACGCTCAAGTTGTGTTGCTGGGTAAACGGGTTTTTCCACGCCATATCGAACCAGTCGGTGCTATGGGTTTTGAAGTATTCCTGTTCGTCGGGCATATAATAACGCGAATCCGACTCGGGCACATTGTTATACCGGAACTTGTTGTTGAGGTACACCGTGCGGTCGTACGCATTCATAATTTTCGGCGCCCGGGTAGTGGTTTCGGTACCGAACAAGGCCGAGTAACGGAACTGCGGCTTCTGGTTGGTACCCCGCTTGGTGGTAACCACAATCACCCCGTTGGCGGCTCTCGCCCCGTACACGGCTGCCGAAGCGGCGTCTTTCAACACGGAGATATTTTCGATTTCGTTCGGGTCGAGACCGTCGAAGTCGTCTTTCTCGCGTACCACGCCGTCGATTACATAGGTGGGATTCGTGTTGTTCGGCGTATTTTTCCCCCGGATGGTAATGGGGCTGGAAGCACCCGGCGCACCGCTCTTGTTCCAGGAGAATACACCCGCCATACGCCCCGCCATCGCATTCGAGATATTGGAAACGGGAATCGTGGCGATGTCGCTGGCCGAAATGGTAGCTACCGAACCGGTAAGGTTCATCTTTTTCTGGGTACCGTACCCGATTACCACCACTTCGTCGAGCTTCTGGGTATCTTCTTTCAGCGTAACGGCCACGACCTGCTTTCCGTCGATCTTAACGAACTGCTGGATGTAGCCGATATACGAAATCTGCAACGTTCCGTTTTCGGGCGCATCGAGCGAGAAGTTTCCGTCGAGGTCGGTTACCGTACCCTGGGTAGTGCCTTGCAGTACCACGCTGGCGCCGATAACCGGCTCGCCCCGGTCGTCTTTTACCGTACCGGTAATTTTACGGCCTTGTTGCGGAACGGCGGCCTGCATCAGCGATTTCTTGCTTAGGATAATCTGGCGGTCGTCTACCTGGTATTGCACATCGGTATCGTCGAATACCTGGTCGAGTATGGTGGTTACCGGTTTGTTTTTGGCCTTCACGTTTACCCGCCGGTCGGCGTTAATCAGTTTGTTATTATACAGGAAATAGAACTCGGAGCTTTCCTCGATAGCATTCAACACATCCTCCACGGTGGCGTTTTTCAAATCCAATGAGATCCGGGTGGACTGGGAGTACGTTACTTCGGCCCTGGCCTGGAAAAGCAGGACGAATAACAAGACTACGGTTATTCTCATGGCGATGGGAATTTTGTGTAACAGATCATAAAATGACCTAAATACGCACAGGTTAATTAAATTCTTCATACATTCACGTTGTCTTTTAGAAATTAGGTTATTACGATAACTTAGTTGCGCGTTTTCGCCGGGTATGTAATGGGCGTTACGATACGGCGAACGCAGAAAAAAAGAGGCATGCAGGGAAATGCGACCGTATTTCCCTGTTTTTTTGTGTTTTCATCCTTATGTTTTCATAGGCAGCGGTATTTTAAAGTTAACAATTCGTTTTTCCTCTATTTCATACGGAGAATGATTTTCCGTTTCACGTACGTTTGGTCGGGCAATTGCACCGGCACCACTTCTTTCCACTCGATGGGAGCCGACAAGGCCAGCAGGTTCAATATCTCGGTAAGCGTTTGGGTAGTGAAAGTGGCCGTATAGGCATACTCATGCAGCGTACGTCCGTGCAATTCGATGTCGACATTGAAGTGCCGCGACAGTTTCCGGGCGATTTCTTCCATACCGGCACGCCGGAACACCATTTTGCCGTCTTTCCAGGCCGTAAGGGCATATACGTTTACTTCTTCTATTTCCGGTTTTTCGCTATCCGTGCCGAACAGGGCGCGTGTACCCGGAAGCAAGTGTTTTTCGTCTGTTTTGCCTATCCGGGATACGGCGATATTGCCTTTGGCCAGCACAGCGCTTACCTGCGCTTCGTCGTTATAAGCCGACACGTTGAACTCCGTGCCGTAGGCGCTTATCCGGATGCCGTTTTTTACCTGTACGTCGAAACGGCGGCTCAGGTCGGACTTCACTTTGAAATACGCTTCGCCGTCGAGCTCTACCAAACGGCCGGAACCGTCGAAGTATTTGGGATATTTCAGCCGGGTACCCGAATTGAGCCACACTTCCGAGCTATCGGGCAACACCACTTTGCATACCAGGCCATATGCCGAATACAATTCCACTTGTTGATGGCCGCCCACTACCGGCCTATCTTGTTTCTCGGGAAGAAAATACCAGGCTGCTCCGACCATAACCGCTATCGCCAAGAGGGCTGCGATACGCCGTATCCGCCTCAACCAGCGGCGACGGCCCGACATAAACCGCATGGCCGACGATACGGCCTGCCAGCGTGCATCGATATCGGTTATTTGCCGTTGCTCGCGCAAGCGGCCGGTCAGTTCCCAAATCCGGCGCAAGTCGGCCACTTCCCGGGCGAATCCGGGCGAAGCTTCCATTTTCCGGCGGAATGCTTCCGCTTCTTGCGGCGTAAGCTCTCCCCGGAGATAAGAAGGAATATGTGTCGTATTTATTTCCACTCTTTTTTGTGTTTACATAGGATTGACAATCGAGGGTACATTTTACCCTATGGGAAAACGCCATTTTTTTCGTGTAATTTGTTCCGGTAGCGGTATGACGGAGAAACAGGGGAGAAGAAAACGTTAAAAAGCCGGTACATTTTCTCCTTTTTCGTATAGAAAAAGAAATACATGCACCGGCTATTTACCAAAGGAAAAGAATAAGAAAAGGAAGGTAATCGGCCAATTCCACGCGCAACAACTTCAGCGCTTTGCTCATATACGCCTCTACGGTTTTTACCGAAATTCCGCGCACTTCGGCGATACGGGCATACGTGATTCCTTCGAAACGGTTCATTTCGAATACTTCGCGTATGTTTTCCGGGAGCTTGTTCAACGCCGTTTCGATAAGCTGCTCCAATTCACGGGTGGTATACAAATCGTCGTTGGAAACAAAAAAGCCGTCGGCCACCTGATCGGTACGCCGACGGATATAGGTTTCTTCGAGGTCTTTCCGCTTCAGGTAATTGAGGCAATTATGCTTGACGCTCGTGATAAGAAAGTTCCGCACGGAAGTAGTTACTTCCTGCTCTTTGCGGTTTTTCCATATTTTGAGAAAAGTATCCTGTACGATGTCTTCGCATACTACCCGGTCGTCGATGTAGCGGTGTGCAAAAACGCAAAGCGGAGGGAAATAGTCGTAAAACAACCGTTCGAATGCTTCCGTATCATCGTTCAGGGCTATACGCAAATATAAACTTTCGATAGAAGGAGTTACCCCCCCCCGTTAACATTTGTTGCATATTTTTGAGCGTATTTTTGCATATTCTTTCTCTTCGATACTTTTCTCTTCGCTTCCAGCTACCGCCCCCCGGCTAGTTTCGACAAGACTTGGCGCCGAGCGGCACGGAAATACCCAGATAAGCATTGACGCTTTTCGAGTTCGAGCCGAGGAACATATAATCGGTACCTACGAACACCGGGCCTAACTTAAACGCCAGCCCGAACGATTTCCCGGCGCTTTGTATCATGGAATAACTGGCCGCTACGTTGAGCCAGCTTTTCGGATGCATATTGGCCGAGAGGGTAAGTTCGGTTTGGGTTTCCGGCTTCGTAAAACGGGTGGTAGAGAGCACGCCGAAAGCCAGCCAGTCGTCGAGCAATTCGTACTCGGCCCCCACTACGACCGTCGATTGCAACGAAGTGGTACGCGATTTGGCTAATTGGTCGTTCAGCTCCAGCCCGAACAAATCATAGTTCATCACGCTGCCCGACTCTACGATATCGATAAAATCCGTATAATTGTGCCGGTCGTATACACGCTCGGTACTGGCCTCGGCCACGTTGGTGCTTCCTTTCGACCACGAAATGAATCCCAGGTCGAGCACGGAGGCCGACAACGTAAGTTTATCCAACAACCGGTACGAAGCGCCCAAATCGATGGCGCCTCCGTACCCGCCGATACCGAATCCGTTGAAATCCAAATCGTTTACATAGCCGTTATCCGCCACCAAGTCCATGCCGCGGAAAGAGCTTTCGAGCCGGGCATCCACCCGAATCGAAGCCTTGCTGTCCGCCCATGAGTACGGGTCGTACGCATTGCCGTTTATATCCGACTGAATACCGATGCGGTTGATATGCATATTCAGGTTGCCCATACCGAGCAACACCTTCAGGCGGCCGCCCACGGTAAGGCGTTCGTTGATTTCACGGGCATAACCTACGCCGAGCTCGGTATACGCATTGATTTCGAGCTTGCCGTTCCGTATATCGTAATCGAGGTGTTGCCAGGAGTTCTCCATCTGGTCCATCCCGCGTAGAAAGTCGAACATCGTACGCGGAATCTGCGCACCCACGTCGACCCGGGCACCTACGTTAAACGACCAGAATCCTTTTCCGCGGTAAAATCCGAACGAAATCAGGTCGCTGTTCAAGCCCACCGTCAGGCGGTTATCGGCTTTCAATCGGTTATAAAAACGATTGTTGTTATAAAAATCGCCCTCGTCGTCGATGATGTCGAACACATCCTGCGTACCCAACGCATTGGAATTGGCGGTGGCATTGAATGCACCGATGACGGGTATATCCACGAATCCGCGGGTGGGAGTCAAGGCCGGATTCAACTTCATCCGGTTGCCCACACCTTCCATAAAATAAGAGGTGCGCAGGAACTGTGCTTTCAAAGAAGTGGAAAAAGCTAAAGCCAGACAGATAAGGCTCATGAGTGCTACACCGTGGTGTAGTCGGGTCGTTTGCATGATTGTAATTTTTTAATGTTAGATTAGTGTGCGCAAATATACTATATTATTTAACAATAGATAGGTTTTGTTCTTTCTTATTTTCCAAAATTGCTTGAGAAACCTGGTTTTTCCGGATAAATTAACAGGTTCGCCGGGATTTTCTTACAATTTTCACATAGTCGGTATAAGCAAAAAACAGCTATGAAACGAGCGGTTTTATCCGTTTTCGCGATTCGCAGGGATAAGGCGGTTAATTAACCGCGCATTGTTTTTTTCGATATTTCCGAACAGTTCTTTTTCGCATAAAGCAAACCCCTCTTTCGGCTGGCTGCATTTTATCCGGCCGTTCTGTAAATAGTGGATATAATCGCACAGGCCAGTCAGGCTTTCCAATATATGCGAGCTTACGATGATCGTTTTTCCGGCCGCCTTCAACCGTAAAAGAATCAAATGCACGACC
>DBGBSM010000189.1:0-13265 GCA_048468815.1 Parabacteroides sp. | reverse complement strand
CTATGATACTATATATGTAATTTCGATAGTTCATTTATTTTTTCACAGATAAAAAGTAATGCCCAGACTAATCGATAACAGATTAATCTGGAAATTGGCGCCGCTGCTGGTACGTTTGCCCTTCTCCACCTGGTTGGTTTTCTGGTCGTACCACTTGAAATCGAGCCCTAACACGTCGACCGCAGCTTCTACCGCCGTATAGTCGTTGATAAAACACGTAATACCCGGCGCTAACCCGAAATTCAGATTTTGTTTAATCTGGTGCGTTCCTTTTAAATCGTCGCCGGTACCGTCTTCCACTTTGCTTTGCCCGTAACCGTAAGTCATGCGGCCTTCGCTAAACAGGCCGAAACGTTTGCTGTCGCCGAGATTCAGGTAGGTACGGATAAAAAAGGCGCCGGATACGGTATGCGACTTATCTTTGTAATTCGACAAATCGAAGTTCAAATCATCCCCCAAATTCAACGACAGGTTACCCAAATCGGTTGAACTGCGCGAATAGGCCAAACGGCCGCCGATAGCCACGTTATCCCGGATAAAATAGCTCACGATGGGAGATACTTTAAAAGTATAGCCTACGCTGTTGATGTCGTCGATTACCAACCATTTGAAATTATCGTCGGTATGCTCGGAGTAAGAAAAAGAGGCTCCGCACATCCATTGGCCTTTGGGTATAAATGTTTTCTGTTCTATTCCTCTGTCGAATTTGGTTCCCTTGGCTGCTACTGGCAGCGTTCCTGCGGCCAGTAACAGTACCGTTCCTAAAATTATATGCTTCATTGTTTGCTAATTGTTCGTGTTTGCGGGTTGCAAGCCTTCCAGTTCCGTGCCTGCGAAGGAGGCGGGGTTATAGTCGTATTGGAGTTCGAATTCGTCTAAATACAATACACTGCCGGTACTTCCGGTAAAATAATCTCCATATTTACTGGCTGCTGCAACGATAACAATATAAGTGGGTTGTTTCACAATTCCCGGCTCTCTATATTTTATATCAATGCTGAACTTGCGATAATTATTTTTCTCCTCCCCGGTTATGGATTCTTTACCGATCAATTCTCCATAAGCAATAACAGATGCGTCGTTTTTATCAAACAATTGTCTGTTACTTGCTTTTGTACGGATTTCATAATTCTTGGTACATAAAGCGACATAAATATAGCATTGATCCATATCCCCCTTTTTTATATTATCGGGACAATCGTCTTTTGCGACATCAATCTTTCCTGGTGTATATTGATAATACCCCACTAACCGGGTAGGCCTACCCGTATAAGGACGACCGAAACTCAATACTCCGTTCGTACCTTCCGTTTTTACAAAATATCCGGAATAAAGACTCGCAGCTGCTAATACACCAACGATTGATTCTGAAGCTAATTTCGTAGCTTTTCCTTTTACTACTATATTTTCTTCTGGTGATGTAGGATTATGGGTACCAATTGTATTCGCTCCTTTATTACCTGAACCCCAATAAGATTCCGTTCCGTCCGAATTTGCAACCCAACTCTTGTCCATTTTACTCCAATCATCAAACCCTAAATTCGGGACAAACGGATTCCCGTTTACATCCGCGTTGGCATAATCGGTAATAAAAGCCACTTCGTTTCCGTAGATACGCACGCCTCCATTCAAATCGTCATTGCTGAAACCTCGGTATACATAGTTCGTATGCGGTTTCAATCCGCTTACCAAACATCCGAACGAGCCGTCAGCATTTTTAGAAGATACAGTCACTTCCGTCCAATCCGCCGCATCCGCTTCTTTATACTCGAAACCCAGACCGGCTTGATTGTCGGTCATGGCGCCGAGCCGGGCAAAAGTAGTCCAAACCGTAGCCGGGGTCATTTCAGACGTAAACACACCCGTATTCGGCTTTACCTGATAACTGAACGAAACCGTTTGTTCCTGATGCATCTTATCCAGTACGATAAAGGTAAAGGTATGTACCTGTACCCGGCCTTCGTACGGAACCAAAGCGTTCGCCATCGCTTTCAAATCGAACGTAATGGTATCGATAACCTCTTTTACCGGTTGTACCGGGAAAGAAATGCTTTCCAGCAAGGCTCTGTCCGAATCACTCAAATCAGCCAAATCGAAAGCTGTGATTCCTTTCGCATTCAACGAATCTGATTGAACAAGCAGCCGGAACGTTTCGATACTGTTAGGTGCAACGACTTTTACCGAGTTATCGGGTGCTTCACCTGACGTCAAGACGAGTAAATTACCCGCATCGAATCCTTCGAGCCGAAACGTGGGCACCTGCATTTTCTCTAACTCGTCGGCAACAATCGGAATCCGAATTAAAATCATTTCCGCCTCTTCATCGACCGTTATTTCGAAATTCCCGCCGGCATCGTTACTTCCGCTTCCTTCTTCCAGCGTAAACTTTAAATTGTAATGCGTTTTTTCCTCGATATGGGGAAAAACCCGTTTCAATACGAAGGGACGGCCATCGGTATTCATGAGATTCAGTACAACCGTTAACTTTTCGGCGGCAAAGAAACCGCCGCGCGTTTCCTCTTTTTCATAAACTAACGAGCCGGAGGAATTACTTACTGTAGCAGTGTATTCCGGGAAATGGATTTTAAACGAATCACCGTAATCCACCGTTACTTTCGTATTGGCTATCTTGCAAACCACCTGTACGTCACTTAACTGGTCGGCTACGATCCGGCACTCTTCCTTTCCGTAAAAGAACGGCGTTTCCCAGGCTGCCGAATCCCGGTTACCGGAAGTAACGACAACCGAATAGGCTCCGGCTTCAAGTTCGATACGGTCGTTTAATGCCGGGTCGAAGTCGGCAATATGTTTCACCGTATCCTCAGCCGCATCCAGAATCGTTACATTCAACGAAACGGCATACGCCGCCTTCGTTTGCAACGTCACATCGTTTTCCACCCCTATGCGCAGGTACCCCCGGCTTCCCATTGCCTTATCTTCGTTGGTGCAGCCCGTTAAACCGGCCACACAGCCTATAATCAATAAAAAACCTATTATCCTTTTCATTACTCTTTTACCTGAATAGTTAACGTTTTGCTGTTTTTCGTTCCGTTTTGGTCGTTCACTGCGATAGTGAACGTATGAACACCCGGGAAACCAACCAACAAACTCATAAAATTACTTACATCGAACCGGATTGTTTTTTGTCCGGCTTTTACCTCTTTCAACAGCTCTACCTGCATAGAATTAAGATGTAGCATATCGAATGGATTCCCTATCTCCCCTACAGCTCCCATAAATCCCTCATCGGTCGAATTGATGGTCACTTTCATCGATGATACGCCGGTAGGCAGTTCGATATCGATGATTACTTTCATGTCTTTGGCATTCTCCGTAGTAAGCACTACCGGCTTATCCAAATCGAAGCCGTTACCTTTAATGCTCGGTTTGTCAAGGGTATCACCCCCTTCTTCCTCACCGCCGCCGGAAACGATATTCGAGGGGATTTCGATAACGTATTCGCGCTCTAACAAGGTAACATCTATCTTGATGAGGGGACGTTCCACTTCGCCGGTACTGCCGCCCGGCGTATCGGGAGTATCCGGAACTTCCGGCTCCGAAGGCTTAACGATATCCAAGGCAACCACTACGTTATTGTAGTCTTTTACCTGCGGATCGTTGTATAAGTCGCAGTAGTAATTTACGTCTTGTCCGTCTTTGGTAGTGGCGTGCAGCGTAAAATCCAACTGGTCGGTGGTTTTGAAATAAGGAGTGCGGTTTTCGCCGGCATGCGCGGTGAGCACGCCTACTCCGTTCGTCATTACAATGTCGTAATCGTCGGTAAAATAGTCGTTGAACTCGTCGGAGAAGAAAAGGGTAACCTTTTTGTTGTCCAACACGCATGGGGTAACCACGTCAGCTACTTCCAACGGATTCACCACGCATTTTTCCTCGCCTTTATAATACGGAGCGTCGAAAGCGGCATTTTTCAGTTCTCCCTTCGAAGCTACGATTTGGTAATTACCGGCCGGAAGACGCAACTCGTCGATGTCGGCGTACGAATCGTATTCGTTCACGACCTTCCCTTCCTCGTCTAATACCTGTACGGCGAAATCGTTTACATTCAACTCTTCGTCGGTGGCTTTCGTGGTGTTTCCCACGACCGATTTTTCTTTTTGCGGGTCGAGCTTGAGGTTGATTACGCCTAACTGGTTCGGATCGACTTCCTGGTTGCTTCCGGGAACTTTGGTTTTTCCGGTGAGGTCGTCTTTCATTTCGCAGGCGGCTAAAAGCACTAACAAACTCGCAAATAAAGTATATAAGGGATATTTTTTCATTGCTTTCGTTATTTATTATTGAGCGACCCGGGTAGAAGGTATTTCGCCGGAAAACTGAATCATATAATACTCGCCCGGTGCAGGTACTGCGTTCGTTTTCGGATGAACGAGGTAATAGGTGCGCACCGGATAGTAATCGTCGGCGCTTTGCGGCTGCACTTTTACAAGCAGTTTCATCGAGTCGCCCACCCGGTCGAAATAGGCTACTTTGCCTTTGGTGTCTTTCGTAAAAATTACTTGGCCGCCGGCACCGTTATCGACGGTAACCGAATAATTATCTTGAAAAAGCGTATTGAAAAAATCGTCGAACCGGATATCAACTGCCACGCTGGCAAATTTGCAAACCACATTTTCCACATTCGTAACCGTTTTATCGATGAGAACGAAAGAACGCTCGCCCATAAAATACGGAACGTCGAATCCGCCGTTGACCGGCTCGCTCGAATAAGCGCGAAGCGTATAGGTACCGACCGGCAGGATTACCATGGGCTGGCTGCCTTCCTTGAGTTCGCGGTAAGAATTGAATTTTTTCACTACTTCGCCGGCTTCGTCCCGGATTTCGACGATAAAATCGTTGACATCCATTCCGAAGCTTTTGGTAGTAACTTTAATTTCCGAAATACCGGACTCGTCGGCTGCGACGCTACGGATACTCAAACCGCCCATCCCTTCAGGTATCGACAGCTCTTCGAGTATGTCTTCGTTCCGGCACGATACGGCCAGCATACTGAAGAGGCTTAACAGCAAAAATGAGAATTTATAGATCGATTTCATAGCTTATTCGTAGATTAGTTCGACATCGTCGATATAGAGTTGGCTTCCGACAAATTCTCCATTACTTAAATTGGTGCTCGGAGGATAACTAAAGTTTGTACTATTAGCATCAATACGAGTTCCCGATTGGAATACGATATACATTTTAGAAGCCTTGTCGAAATTACTAATGTAATTCAAATCGATTCTTTTCTGCACATACTCTCCTATTGCTCCGCATTCAGAAGTAGCTAATTGCGCTTCATTGATAATTTCATTGCTGGAATTCAAGATTACTATCTTTGCAATAAACTTATCTTCTGAATTTTTGGGATTATATTTACACCAAAAAGTTACAGCAGAAGGACGAGAGTTAAACTCTATCCCATAATCAGGCGCCTGCGTGGTTGTATTATAACTTCCTAAATACAAATAGCCGGCATCTGTTTTCTTAGGAGCAGAACTTGCTGCCGCGCTACCACTACCCCAACCTACAGAACGAATTAAAGCTGCATAATTTCCACTTTTATTTTCCGTCGTTCGTATGGTTCCTGAATTAGCCACATATCTTGTCCAATTCAACCCCCCACTACTAACAGCAGAAACTATTCCTTTTTTTGTACCACCATCCTGAGTAGTCTTTTCATTTATCGTATTCCATCCTCTATTTGACTCATCAGACCACGGATACCAAATTTCCCAATATCGATAAGGGGATTGAGTACTACCTAAAGCATATATTTCATTTTTTGCACCTTCTCCCCCTTCATTCAAACTCCAATTCTCAAACCCCGCATTCGGCAACATCCCCACATTCTCCGTGGTAAACGAATACTCATCACTTTCCTTTACACTTCTTCCACTATTGTACACCGCCCGAATCGTATAATCCGAAACCGGATTCAACCCTTTCAGCGTATCCACCTGCACGGTAGTACCCTCCATAATCCGGCGCGCACTCGCATCTACATCCACCCAAGCTCCGCCTTCCTGCTTCTGGAATTTCAGCTTAGCCGGATTACCTACCGGCACATCGGCGCGCAGCACAGCCCGTTTGGCAAACACATCGCCATAATTCGCCGACATCGCCAGCGAGAAACGCGGTACCAGTACCTTTACTTCTGAAGCCTCCGTAGCCGTTCTGCCGTCGTCCAATCCCCGTTTCGCATGTACCGTAACGGTCATCGTATACGCTTTATCGGCATCGGCTTCCGCATCCAGGCGCTCGGTAAACGAAGCCGGCAACGTAAGGGTAGCCTTCGTATTCTGCTCATTTATATCCAGCGAAGCCCCTAATTCCGACAAATTACCGTCGGACAACCGGTACGTATCCTCCGTCGCGCCGTTGGAAAACGCCACGATTACATCTTCGAACTCGCCGTCGGCAACCAAATCGGCTACGACCGGCTGTTCCAGCGCATCGCCTTCCACCACCCCGTTTTCCGGGAACGGTGAAGTAAACGTGATAACAGGTACATCCGGCACGATTTGCACGAACAGATGCAACGTATCGGTATAGTTCTTTACAGGCAAATTATCCTCGGCAAAGAACATAAACTCGTACGGCTTATCCCCCGCTGTAGGCTCCAACAAATTGATACCTTGAGCCAACAATATTCTGTTCGTTCCTTTATACCCCGACAGGTTATCGACCGGCTGTTCCAATGTAAAACCGGCCTGGCGCGCCGTTTCCATATCTTCCGGCTTAGCCAAATCCAGTTTCAGCGTATCGGTAGAACCTTCCACGGTGCGCCACAAATGCAACGCGCCCACTCCGGCAGGCATTCCGAACGCCACATACGGAGCGGTTAACAGGCTGCTTTTAAGAATTTCTATTTTTTCGCCCGAAGTAAACCCGTTCGCCTCTACCGTAGGCTTCTCGAACGGCTTCCACATAAAATCGGGAATACCCTCTTCGAACTCCAGTTCCTCCATGCGGTCGTCGAGTACAATCGACAACGCCAGGCCGTCGCCCGTTTTCCCGTCGGTCGACAGTACCAGGTTCACCGACTCCTGCGGTTTCAAGGAAATAGAAGGATCGGTTACCGTATAGGTTTTCGATTCCGTCCACGAAGCCCGCTTCAACGTAACCGCCACTTCGAGGTCGGTACCCGTTTTATCGGTTTGCAGGTAAACGGAGCGCGACTCGGTTTGCGGAACCAGGAATACATCGCCCGTATAAGAAGTACGGAGCGATACCGTACAATCGGTATACGCCTGCCGGAAATCATCGGTATACGTAATAAACAAACGGGTATTCGCCAGGGTGCATGTAACGTCGAGCGGCGTTTTCATCCCCTCCTTAATGGCGAATTCTTTCGTACCCTCGAAATAAGGGTTCATAAAAGCGGCCGGGAGATTTGCGCCCTTGAATGCGCGTAATACATACTCCCCCTCCTTTAATTCTATTTTTTCCGGAAAATCCTTGTAGAGTGCGCTTTGCAGCGTGTCGGCGCCTTGATATACCTGTACCCGGTATTCTTTTTCATCTAAAAAACCATCGAATTCGTTTAACGCTTTGGTGGCGATCGAACCCGCTTTTACGCCGGCCGTATCGGCTGTCAGCTTCAGCACCAAAGCCCCGGACGGCTGCTGAACGGCGGAATCGTCGGCAGTACAGCAAAATAATCCTAAACTTAAGGCCGCCATTCCGCAGGAAATCATTCCCGTTTTAGCTAACCTATACGTCAATTTACCTTTTTTCATCTATATTACAGTACGAATTATTTTCTGAATAGCTAAAAAATAATATATTAAAGACCTCATTAAAAACCGGTGCAAAATAACGAAAATCCGTTGGTTCCGGCAAGGTCAAATTTTACGATTGAATGTTCTTTTCTTCATATTTAGGGCAGATTATACAAGTTTTAGCGTTCGGCAGTCCGATTTTTACAAGTAAACCTGTATTTTCCACTGGCCATTGTTCGCTTTTTGCCCGAAGAACGGCGGTAAGGCGCATAAAAGAGCTTAAAATTCAACGCTTATCCATTGCATATTCCATGCAAAAACACCGGTTATCCCCTTTTCTTCCGCTACTCCCCGACAAGAAAACCGCCTGCAAAAAGAATAAAAGAAATCAAGCGTAACCATAGGATTTATAACGAAAACCGGTTATCTTCGCATCGACTTTATAACCCGCAAAAAGACAGAATTTATGGCAGTATACTTAAACGACGTATCGAGAACATTCGGTGAATATTTACTTATCCCGGGGCTAACCACCAAACAGTGCATCCCGACGAACGTTTCGCTCAAAACACCTCTGGTGAAATTCAAACAAGAGGAAAAATCGGCCATCGAACTCAACATACCTTTCGTATCGGCGATTATGCAGGCGGTATCCGACGACGGACTGGCCATCGAGCTGGCCCGGAACGGAGGGTTATCGTTCATATTCGGTTCGCAGCCCATCGTCTCGCAAGCGGAAATGGTACGGAAAGTAAAAAAATTCAAGGCCGGGTTCGTTGAAAGCGACTCGAACCTGACCCCCGAGCATACGTTGAACGACGTATATGCGCTGATACGCCGCACGGGCCACTCCACCATCGGCGTAACCGACGACGGAACGCCGCACGGCCGGCTGGCCGGTATCGTTACCAGCCGCGACTACCGCATCGGGGTGGACGACCCCGACAAGAAGGTAAAAGAGTTTATGACGCCTTTTTCCAAATTGACGGTAGGCAACCTGGGCATCACGCTGACGGAAGCCAACCAGATTATCTGGGATCACAAACTGAACACCTTGCCGATTATCGACGCCGAACAACGGTTGGCTTACTTCGTTTTCCGGAAGGATTACGACAGCCACCGCGCCAACCCCCACGAGTTATCGGATTATGCGGATAAAAAGCTGCTGGTAGGCGCCGGAATCAATACGCGCGATTACAAAGAGCGGGTACCGGCGCTGGTAGAAGCAGGCGTAGACGTATTATGCATCGACTCGTCGGACGGTTACTCGGAATGGCAATGCGACACCATCCGCTGGATAAAGGAAACCTACGAAAATAACGTATTGGTAGGCGCAGGCAACGTGGTGGATAGCGAAGGATTTATGTACTTAGTGAATGCCGGCGCCGATTTCGTAAAGGTAGGCATCGGTGGGGGTTCGATTTGCATCACGCGCGAGCAAAAAGGCATCGGGCGCGGCCAGGCCACGGCGCTGATCGACGTAGCGAACGCCCGCGACGAATATGCGAAGGCCACGGGTATTTACGTGCCGATTTGCAGCGACGGGGGCCTGGTACACGATTACCACATGGTACTGGCGCTGGCCATGGGCGCCGACTTCCTGATGATGGGGCGCTATTTTGCCCGTTTCGACGAGTCGCCTTCCAAGAAACTGAAAATCGGGAATAACTACGTAAAGGAATACTGGGGCGAAGGTTCGAACCGCGCCCAGAACTGGCAACGGTACGACATGGGCGGCAGCGAGTCGCTCAAATTTGAAGAAGGGGTAGACAGTTATGTGCCGTATGCCGGGAAAATGAAAGACAACCTGAACATTACGCTGGGCAAGATAAAAGCCACGATGTGCAGTTGCGGCGCCATTACGATACGCGAATTGCAGGAACACGCTAAAATCACATTGGTTTCGTCGACCAGTATCGTTGAAGGGGGCGCGCACGACGTAATCCTGAAAGAGCATAATTAACAGCCGGCATACGCCGCCTGGCAAACGCCTTTCGCTGCGAGCGAGGAAAACCCGCCGCAGGAAAGGTCGTTCGCAGCATCCGGAAGGAGAAAAAGTTCTGCCTGCCGGACTTCGATGAAACGAAATTCTTCCATCTGTACTTCCCGGTGCACAAATGTATTTCCGGTGCACGGGAAAAACCGGTTTCATGCGTATACGAACTGTATTCTTAGGCTGCGAATATAAATTCGCAACCTACGGATATATATTCGCAACCTGCGGATTTATATTCGCAGGCTAAGAATACACTTTATCCGGGCATGAACAGAAGAAAAATAAGGCGGAAAACCGGTTTTTACCGGGGTGCCTTTCAAGTTCCGGCCGACAAAAACAGAGTGGAAAAATTAGTTTTCAATAAAAGAAAGGATGCCGTTTCCTACTCAACCCTGAAAAGCACCGGCCACTTCGGATGAAACCCCGGGCTTTAGAGAGAGAGCATAAAGAAAATGGTACGGAGCGAACGCCCGGAAGGCGATGCCATTTCATACGACCAGCATTCCTGATTTTACCGCATTGTATAAAGCCGGCCACTACGTATGGGCCCTCGGGCCTCGGGCGATGAGCGTTAAGCAGACCGGCTGAAAGAGAGCGTTAAAAAAGCCACGCTGTTTGAGCTTCCTTCAGGAAGCGAGTTCGGGGCTTTTAGCGAACGAAAGCCGGGATGTAGCGAAGCGGACGTAGCCCTGAACTTTTTTTGCTTCGTTTTTTTCTTTCAAGAGAAAAAAATGAAGGCCCGCCGTGGCAACGGCCTAAACCGGCAGGTGAAGAAAAGAGCCAGCCTCCGCCAGCAAGCGAAGTTTTCTACCTTCGTTTCTTTCGAAAAAGAAACGAAGCCGTCGGCCGACGCCCTTCGCGGCGAGCGAAAAAGAAAGCCCTTTGTTTCTTTCCCCGGAAAGAAAGCCCCGCGGCGAGCAAAATTACATCAAAAACCGTTCCGTCAACCCGCCGAACGCATCGATACGCCGGTCGCGGAAAAAAGGCCACATCCGGCGCACCGCTTCCGTGCGCGACAAATCGATTTCCACCACCCGGTTCTCCTCCTCATCGTTCGGGAAAACCTGTAGCAACTCTCCTTGCGGGCCCGCTACGAAGCTGTTCCCCCAGAACCGGATGCCGTTTGTTTGCCCCGACGGGTCTTCTTCATACCCCGTGCGGTTTACGGTAACCACCGGCAAGCCGTTCGCCACCGCATGCGCGCGCTGGGCAATCGTCCAAGCATCCAACTGGCGCCGCTTCTCTTCATCCGTATCCGTACTCTCCCAACCGATAGCCGTAGGGTAAATCAGCACGTCGGCCCCGCGCATCGCCATCAGGCGGGCCGCCTCGGGATACCACTGATCCCAGCAAACCAACACCCCCAGCTTTCCCACCGAAGTAGCCACCGGCTCGAACCCCAAATCGCCGGGAGTAAAATAAAACTTCTCGTAATACGCCGGGTCGTCGGGAATATGCATTTTCCGGTACCGCCCGGCAACCGAACCGTCACTCTCGATCACCACCGCCGTGTTGTGGTAAACGCCCGGCGCCCGCTTCTCGAAAAGCGAAAGCACCAATACGACACCCAACCGCCGCGCCAACGCGCCGAACCGCTCCGTAGAAGGGCCCGGCACCGGTTCCGCCTCATCGAAAACAGCCGGGTCTTCCGTCTGGCAGAAATACAGTCCGTTATGCAACTCCTGCAACACCACCAACTGCGCCCCGGCGGCGGCACATGCTTCTATATTCTTTTCCAGCTTGGCGATATTCGCTTCCCTATCGGCCGTATTCGCCTGCTGCACCAACCCCACTTTCAGCTTCATAACTTTACACCTTATATATTATATAACGAATCCTTCGGGATACTGCATCGTTACGCAATGCAGCGACCCGTGCTGCTTGATTAACGGCAGGCAGTCGATTCCGATGACCTCCCGGCCGGGAAACACCTCTTGCAATATCGCCCGCGCTTCCTCGTCGCGGGGCGAACCGTAAAACGGGAGCAACACCGCTCCGTTGATAATCAGAAAATTCGCATACGTGGCAGGCAGCCGCTCGCCGTTCCAAACCACCTTGTCGGCCATCGGAAGCGCCACCAGCCGGTACGGTTTTCCTTCGAGCGTGCGGAACTCTTCGAGCTCCTTCTCCATCGCTTTCAGCCCGCTGTAATGCTCGTCGGTTTCATCGGCGCACGATACGTACGCAATCGTTTCTTCGTTGCAGAAACGGGCCAGCGTATCGATATGCCCGTCGGTATCGTCGCCCGCCAGGTGTCCGTGCGACAACCACAGGATGCGCCGGAGGCCGAACAGTTTTTTCAACCGGTCGTCGATTTCCTCGAAATACAGGTTGTCGTTGCGGTTCGGCGCCCGGAAACACGACTCGGTGGTAAGCAACGTGCCTTTCCCGTCGGACTCGATGCTTCCCCCTTCGAGCACGAAGTCGAGGCAACTCCGGTATTTTACGCGCCCGGGAAACACCAGCTCGGAATACAACTCGACGGTAATCACGTTATCCAGGTTGGCCGGATACTTCAACCCCCAGCCGTTGAACTGGAAATCGTACAAGCAGGGACGGCCGGCTTCGAACACCGACACCGGGCCGTGGTCGCGCGCCCAGGTATCGTTGGAAGGGACCGTACGGAAAATCACCTTTCCGTAATCCACCTCCCCTAATTGCCGTTTCACCGTTTCCGTATCCCGGCAAACGATAATAAGCTTTTCGCGCGGGATAACCGCCTTGGCAATCGCCGCAAAACAAGGGATTACTTCATCCAGGATGGGCCGCCAGTCGGTATCTTCGTGCGGCCAGGTGAGTTGCACCGCACTTTGGGGGTACCACTCCGGAGGCAATAGAATAGACGTGTTCCGTTTCATGCGGGCAAAAATACATAAAAAAGGCGAAGATTCGCATCTCCGCCTTCCCTAACATAACCTAATAACACACTATACGAATTTCGGTTTATTTCGAAGCATATGCTACAAGCATCCAAACCAGTTTTTCCTGTTCTTTCAGGTAATCGCTCATCAGGGCTACCGTTACTTCGTCGCCCGCTTCGGAAGCATTGGCCAGGATTTCGCGTTCCCGGGCGATCAAAGCGCTGTACGTATCCAACACGTTGCTCAATGCTGCATCTGCACAGCATACGTCGGATACTTCGGCGACGGAGGCCGTTTTGAGGTAATCGCTGAATTTATTGGCCGGAACTCCACCCAGCATCAGGATGCGCTCGGCTATTTCGTCGACCTTTTCGGCGGCATCGTCGTACATTTCCTCGAATTTGCCGTGAAGTACGAAAAATTGATTACCTTTGATGTTCCAGTGGAATCCGCGGAGGTTAGTGTAGAAGACCTGAAAATCGGCTAATAATTGTTGAAGACCGTTTACTACGTTGGCTACTGCTGCTGCGTCTAATTTGATATAATCTAACGTTTTCATACTTTTGAATTTTTAATCGGGTTGATAATTTATTTTGTTTGATGCAAAGATACGGCGACGAAAGCCTCGTGTCAAACTGATAATTTTTATATAAACATAGACGTTGTCTATAAAAAAACCACTTCCGGAGT
>DBGBSM010000188.1:0-1610 GCA_048468815.1 Parabacteroides sp. | reverse complement strand
ATTTTAGGGTTATAATCGAGCAAAAAGAAAGTATATGGCTGCCGATGCTTTCGTTTGTTAAGTTCGCCGGCTCTGCTGCATTGTGCATGAAACATTCATAGATTCGTTTGCTTTGTGATGCCCGGTTTAATTTTTTCGGTTCAACCGGATTATTTCGTGCAACCGGACAAAACGGGCGCATACCTTCGGCCAGTTGCGCGGTTTGTCACCGAAGCAAGGGCGCAAATCGCTTTCGCCGGAAACAAAAGTAAGCGTGAACGGAGCTTCCGCCCGGTACAACCGCTCCCAATCGTCGCGATGCAGCCGGCAACGGATACGGCTTTCCCAGCCGTGTTTGACCGGCTGGCAGTAAATCGGTTCCGCAGCCGTTGTTTTTTGCTCGCCCGATGCGAATCCGATACACAGGGAGTCGGCGCTGAACGCAGCCCCGGTAACCACGGTAGCCAGCAAGGTAACCGAGTCGCAGGCGTCCAGGTAGGTATAATCGTACTGTAAGGGCTTCCGGACAGCGGCTTTTTCGTGGCTCTACCGGGGCATTTTTTGAGGAAAAACGAAATACAGCAACCCCTCCGGGTGCACGGTTTGCACATAGAAGCGCTTCGGATTTTGCGCCGTTGCCGGTAGGCAGAGCAGGAGCAAAGCGAGGTAAAAAACGGATTTCATAGGCTGATAGAATAGGGAGCCGCCCGGGCCGGTACGATACTTAATACATAGAAAAGGAAGTACGCTTGCCGGGCAGCTCCGTGCATTCGGTTGGGCGCGTGTCTGATTATTCGCCGTAAACGATTACTTTATAGGTGCCGTAAATGCCCAGGATGCTCTTTTTCTGGCTGTCTACATGGCTTATTTTCTTGATGCCGGCCGATTTGGCAGCGGCTTCTACCGAGGCGTCGCCCGTTACCACCAACCCCAGTATGTTATTCACCGAGGCGGTTCCCACTTTGGTGCCGCGGGCATTCGACGTTACTTGTTCGCCGGTTTGCACATCGGTATAGATGGCGCCCATTCCGGCCTGCGTTCCCATCGTGGCGCAGCTCGACAATCCTACGAGCGCCGTAGCGGCTGCTAACAGCATGATTCTTGTTTTTTTCATTGATTTCATGTTCGTTGAATTTTTTAAAGTGAATAGATTGGTTATTTAGTACCGTAAAATGTATAGGTTTCGTTGTTCGATGCGAACGTTACGCTCAGGTTGCCGTTCACAACGGCGCCGCTCACGGCTTTCGAGGTGGAAGTGAGGGCGTACGAGCTACCGTTGTGCGTGATGTCTAAAATTACCGGCGAGGAGTGGAAGTTCACTTCGTCGCAATCCATTACCAGCGAAACGGCATTTTCCGACCTGCGCGTCAGGGTTACATAGGCGGGATGCATTTCCGTGTAGCCTACTATTTGTAACTTTCCGCTGTAATCGCCGGCGACGGTGGTAGCCATATCGGCCGTTTTATCGTCGTCGTCGTCGCCGCAACTTCCCATACTCATGCTCAGGGCTACTATAGCCAGGAGCAAGCTTAAATACTTCAGTGTTTTCATTTGTTGTAAGTAATTTGATTGATATTAAGTCGATTATTCGTATTTTATATTCTATTAATCTTTTTGTTTCGGGTGTATCT
>DBGBSM010000187.1:0-11848 GCA_048468815.1 Parabacteroides sp. | reverse complement strand
CTGGCATACGAAGTGAACGGGAGCGCTTCTTGCCGTTTTTCCCGAAAGAAAAACATTCCACGGCAATTCGCCGGTTACTACAACGACTGATTTATTTTTCTTCATCACTTTTTTACCCTACCTGAACGAACCTATTGTTTTCCATTTTCTTCCGAGTAACCCGTGTGCGCGGGGAAGAGAATCGTACAAATATCTGAAAATCGCGTTGCATTTGCAAATAATCGGTTTATTACTTTACGAATTTCTCGACAGCGCGGAAAACCGGAAACCGTTTTACCGGCAAGCGAACCGCATCCGTGGTTCAAACAAAAATAAAGAGGTAACAGGAATTCATTCCCGTTACCTCCTTTACATAAATCGTTTCATACCCAGTTCCGGTTAAATATCCGGCAAGCCCGGCCCGGAATTTCCGTTTTTCACCGGGCGGAATTACGAATCCCGATCAAGCGCCTCCTTACAACATCTCCGGAAAGACGTAACTCCGTTAGCCTCATCACTTTTCAACATCTCCGAATCCGAACGGAAAAGAAAAAGCCCGGCCGACCGGCTTTGTTTTACCAAATTATGTATCTTTATCTCCTTATCTATAAGCAAGCAACAATTCAAAGGAAACGACGGAAACAAACCTGGCAAACATTTCGTGGTTTTTCATGGTTATAGTAGTCCATACTTAGTTGTTCATACGAAATAACAAGCGTGGGGTACCGTATATCTTAAGCTCTCTGGGTCTGGACTCCCGCAACCTAAGATCATACAGCCCCACGCTCTTTATACTTGTTCGCAAGAACGAATAAGCAAACGTGAAGGCGTGTACATATCGCTTTAGGTTGCATTGAAATTGTCCAGATTCCGAGAGCAAAAGCAATATTACTACGACGCTTTCTTATTACTTCATCCGGCCTCTTCTTTCGACAGATTTCGGATAAAGCTATGCAAATGTAAAAAAAACCTGTTAACGCCCAACTTTTCGCTACGATTTATTTTTCCGATTTTTTACCGGCACGCTTTCAAGGCGTTTTATAAAGTAAAAAAATACTTATACGCAACAGAGTGTCCGCCTTCCTTATGCTGCCTCTCCGGAAGAAAGTTTTCGTATTAATTAAAAATTTAAAGAACGCAAACGGCGTTTTTAAAACATTCTTCCTATCTTTACCCGCACATCAACTAAACACGTCAATCTTATGAAGAAAGTAACACTCTGCCTGCTTGGAATTTTTTGCTGCCTGCTCGTCCGGGCAACCGACACGGTGTTTATTCACGCTCCGCGCATACCGGTTTTAACCGACCGGAAAGACAACGTACTTTTCCAGCTCCGCATCGACGCATCCAAAGGCGATGTACTCGACCGGTTGAACCTTTCGTTCGGAGACGAATTCCCTACCGCTAACATCCGGGCCGTAAAATTATATTACGGCGGTACGGAAGCCCCTTCGAAAAAAGGAAAGCACTTTCAACCGGTGAATTACATCCCGCGCGATATTCCGGGCAAAACCAGGGAAGCCGACCGGGCGTACTCGGTAAAGCAAACCGAAATAACCCAGCCTGCCGGCAAAGTGGAACTAACCTCCTCGCAACCGATGGTAAAAGGGCCTAATTATTATTGGGTTAGCATCGAAATGAACCCCGAAACGCCGCTAACAGAAAAAATCAGCGCCCGGATAAACGGAGCACGGGTAAACGGGCAGCCGGCTGTTCTGTGGGGCGAAAGCGAAACGGGAATCCGCCGGATGGGAATCGGCGTACGGCATGCCGGCGACGACGGCGCCAACGCTTACCGGATACCGGGATTGGTTACCACCAACAAAGGGTCGTTGCTCGGAGTATACGATATCCGGTATAACAACAGCGTGGATTTGCAGGAAATGGTGGATATAGGCGTAAGTCGCAGTACCGATAAAGGCCAGACTTGGGAAAAGATGCGGATAGCCATGAGTTTCGGCGAGGAAGGCGGTTTGCCGCATGCGCAGAACGGCGTGGGCGACCCTTCGATTTTAGTAGACGAAACTACGGGAACCGTCTGGATTGTGGCCGCCTGGACGCACGGCATGGGCAACGAACGGGCGTGGTGGAACTCGATGCCGGGCATGACTCCCGACGAAACGGCGCAGTTGATGCTGGTACGCAGCGACGACGACGGGCAAACGTGGAGCAAACCCATAAACATCACGGCGCAGGTAAAAGACCCGTCGTGGTACTTCTTGCTGCAGGGACCCGGGCGGGGTATCAGCATGCACGACGGCACGTTGGTATTTCCCATCCAGTTTATCGATTCCACGCGCGTACCCAACGCCGGAATCATGTACAGTAAAGACCACGGCACTACCTGGCACTTGCACAATTATGCCTGTACCAATACTACCGAGGCGCAAGTGGCGGAACCGGAACCGGGCGTACTGATGCTGAACATGCGGGATAACCGGGGCGGTAGCCGGGCGGTTGCCACGACGAACGATTTAGGAAAAACCTGGACGGAGCATCCTTCGTCGCGGAAGGCGTTGCGCGAGCCGGTATGTATGGCGAGCCTGCTCAAAATAGATGCCGCCGACAACTGCACGGGAAAAAAGATTTTGTTGTTCTCGAATCCGGATACCACGAAAGGACGTAACCACATCACCGTAAAAGCCAGCCTCGACGGCGGCCTGACCTGGCCGGAGAAGTACCAGGTGATGCTCGACGAGGGCGAAGGATGGGGGTATTCGTGCCTCACGCTTATCGACAACGAAACGGTTGGCATTCTCTACGAATCGAGCACGGCGCATATGACTTTCCAGGCCATTCCGCTGAAAGACATTATCAACTGACTCCGGCAATAACCGGATTACTACCCCTATGCGGGAACAGCGACCGGCAAATAAAGCCGGCGGGGCGAACAACAAAGCCGCGGAGATACAGAAAACACTGTACTTCCGCGGCTTTTCCGTAACCGGTGCACTCCCGGAATCACCCCCGCAAACCGGCGTTAGCAGGCTATGAGGCCGGATTAACCGGCGAGAGTCCCATCGTTTTCGCTTTGGCAAGCATATATTGCCAGGCAGCTTCGCGTTCGTTCGGTATCACGCCGTCTAAAATGGCGTCTTTGATACTCGACTTGATGACGCCTACTTCGCGGCAGGGCGCCAGGCCGAAAACTTCCATGATTTCTTCGCCGCTTACGGGGGGCTGGAAATTACGTACCCGGTCTTTCTCTTCGATGTCGGCCAGTTTTTCGCGTACCAGGCGGAAATTGGCCAGGAAACGACGTACTTTGTCGGGGTTCTTCGAAGTAATATCGGCTTCGCAGAGCTTCATCAAATCGTCGATGTCGTTGCCGGCATCGAACAACAGCCGCCGGATAGCCGAATCGGTTACCTCGTCGTCCGACAAGGCAATGGGGCGCATGTGCAGCGATACCATTTTCTGTACGTACTTCATCTTCTCGTTGAGCGGCAGTTTCATTTTCCGGAAAATGCCCGGTATTATCTTCTCGCCGATAAAATTGTGGTTATGAAACGTCCAGCCCAAGCGCGGGTCGAAGCGTTTGGTTACCGGTTTGGCTATGTCGTGCAGCAAAGCGCTCCAGCGGAGCCACAAATCGTCGCTCGTTTTCGCCAGCCGGTCGAGTACCATCAGCGTATGGGCGAAATTATCCTTATGCCCGATTCCTTCGCGTGTTTCCACCCCCTTCAAGGCCGACAGCTCGGGGAATATCAGCGGCAGCAAGCCCGATTTATCCAGCAATTCGAACCCGACGGACGGGCGGGGCGAAAGCACGATTTTATTCAGCTCGTCGATAATCCGCTCCTTGCTGATTATCGCGATACGCTCGCGATTGCGGATAATGGCGTCGAACGTATCCGGCGCAATAAAAAAGCCCAATTGGGTGGCGAACCGCACGGCGCGCATCATACGCAGCGGGTCGTCGCTAAAAGTGATATCCGGGTCGAGCGGTGTACGGATGGTGAGGTTCTCCATATCCTCCAGGCCGCCGAACGGGTCGACCAGCTCGCCGAAACGCGCTTCGTTCAGGCACAACGCCAAGGCGTTGATGGTGAAGTCGCGCCGGTTCTGGTCGTCTTCCAGCGTACCGTTTTCCACCACCGGCTTCCGGCTGTCGTGGCTATACGACTCTTTACGGGCGCCTACGAACTCGAGCTCCACGCCGTCGGCTTTTACCTGCGCCGTACCGAAATTACGGAAAACGGATAGTACCGCTCTCTTCCCGAACTTCCGGGCCACGGCTTTCGCCAGCTCGATGCCGCTGCCTACCGCCACCACATCGATGTCTTTGCTGGGCCGGTTCAAGAAAATATCCCGTACATAGCCCCCTATCACATACGCCTCTACGCCGGTTTCGTCCGCAGCTTCCCGTATCAGCCGGAAAGGGCGCCCCGCCAAGCGGGCAGCCAATTCTTCTTTATCTATCTCCATACTGTTCCTTATCCTCTATTTGCCGGCCGGCTCCTTCTGCCGAAGCGCAGCCTGTCTTCGTTTCTTCCGGCGCAAAAGTACATGAAATCGGGCAACTATCCAATTTCGTAAGCCGGATATTCCCCGCTTATTCTGTCCCCTCCTATTCCTGTATTTCGGGCACGAACGATTTTTACCGTAACAGCGGCAAAACGGACGGTACCGCCGGAAAGCGAATCTTTCCATTTTACATTGTCCGACACCTTCCATAGCCCGACTCCTTCTTCCGGAGCTATATTTCCGCTTTTATTAAAAGGAGTCGAACCACCGGAAGAAGCGCTCTTTTTATAACCGCCCGATTTGCAAATACAAACGATTATGTCTACGTTTGTAAGATGAAAAAATGCGACACGACAATGAAAAAAAGTATCTACGGATTATGTCTGCTCCTACTGCTGGGAGCCTGCAACCGGTCGGAAAAAGAAGCCCGTATCCGCCTGGAAAAAGCGCAGGCTTCGTACGAGCAGAACGACCTGTTTACCGCTAAGCAGCAAATCGACAGCATCCGCGAAATCTATCCCCGCGAATACAAAGTGATACGCGAAGGATTGCAACTGATGCGCCGGATCGAAGTAAAAGAGCAAATGCGTAATATCGCTTACTGCGACAGCGTATTGCCCGTTCGCCTGCAGGAAGCGGAAGAACTGAAAAAAAATTTCGTATTGGAAAAGGATACGGCCTATAATCCGGTAGGAAATTATATCTTTAAAGGCCAGACTATCGAGCGGAACATCGGGCGGAGCTATATCCGGTGCGGCGTAACCGAAACGGGCGAAATGTATATAGCCAGTGTATATTACGGCAACAAACCGCTGGGTCATACGCATATCAAGGTAAGCACGGACGACTCGCTTTTCGCCGAAACCGTGCCCATCGCTTACGACGGGGGGAACAATTACCGGTTCGAAGACATGGGTATGACTACCGAAGTGGTTACATACACGGCCGACAAGGGAAAAGACGCCGTGAAGCTGATTTACGCGAACCCCGACGGACGTATCAAAGTGGAATACCTGGGCGGTAAGCCGTACGTGCTGTACATGGCGGATGCCGATAAAAAGGCGTTGCGGGCGACGTACGATTTCGCCAGCGTACTGAACGACATCGAACACATGACGAAAAGCATCGAAAAAGGAAAAAAGAAACTGGAGTACCTGCAAAAAAAACTAAACGACAACCCGGAGAACCATACTGCTTTAAACAACTGACCGATATGAAAACCGATATATCCTACCTTCCGCAAAAAAAGCAAGACGAGCTGAAGGCGATTGCCGAATCCGTACGAAGCGAAATCCATAATTGCGAAATGGTGATTCTGTACGGAAGCTACGCAACCGGCGATTTCGTAGAACTCGACGAGCAAGTAGAATACGGAGTACGCACGTGGTACAAAAGCGATTTCGACATTCTGGTTATCACGACCAAGGCGCCTACCGAAATTACGGAACGGAAACTGGCTGCCATCGACAAACGGTTCGATAGCCGGATGAATACGCCTATCGACTTCATCGCTATCGATATACAGGAAATGAATAAGTGCATCCAGGCGGGCCGCTCTTTCCACCTCGACATCGTAAAAGACGGCGTTTTGCTGTACGATAGCGGGAATTTCGTTTTAACCGAAGGACATCCGTTAAATCACCGGGAAATGCTGGAGGAAGCCCGGAGCTACTTCGAAGATAAGTTCGACCGGGGCAACAGTTTTATCCGGAGCGCCCGGCATGCCTACGACGACAACGATTACCGCTTAATGGCTTTCGACCTGCACCAGGCTTGCGAATTTTTCTTTATCGGCATTATACTGACCTATACGTTGAGTAACCTCAAAGTACACGATTTGGGTAAACTGTTACGGATTTCGCTCAAGTACGTTCCGTCGCTCGACCGGCTGTTTCCGGAGAATACGAAAGAAGAACGGTATATTTTCAATTTGCTGAAGAAAGCGTATAAGGAGGCCCGGTATAACAAGAAGTTCATTCCTACCGAAGAAGAGGTATTGGCGCAACTCGCTATGGCAGAGCGTCTGTGCGACTTGACCAAGGAAGTGTGTACCGAGAGAATCGCTTACTACGCGAAACTGGCGGACGAAAATCCGGAAGGCGGCAAGTTCTACACCGAAGAGGAAATGTCGTCGGTATTGCGCGATATGGGCACCGGCATGCGGGATGATAAAGACCATTACCGCAAACCGGAAGAAGAAAAATAAAAGGCAAAAGAAAACCCGGAGAAACGGAATCGATATTCCGTTTCTCCGGGTTTTTCCGTATTTATTCCGTACCGGTTTATTCGTAGCGCAACGCCCGGGCCGGCTTGCTGTAAATCGTTTTGGCCGTTTGCCATCCGATGGTAAACAACGATATAAAGAACAACAATACCACCGGAAGCACGAAAAACCAACCTTTCATATCCGTACGGAAAGCATAATGGCCCAACCAGTGCTGCATCACGAACCACGATAACGGCAACGCAATCAGCATGGCGATTCCGATAAGCAGGAAAAATTCCTTACCCAACTCGTAAAACAGGTTGCCGTTGGAGGCTCCCAGCACCTTACGGATGCCCATCTCGCGGAAACGGGTGCCGCACGAAAACATCACCAACACCCATAAACCGAGGCACGAGATAAAGATAGCCAGCACGGTAAACAACCCCATAATCATGCCGAATATCTCGTCTTGCTTGTATTGCTGGTCGAAGTACTGGTCGAGGAAAAAGTAATCGTAGCTCGAATCGATAAAGTACCGGTTCCATATCTCACCCACGGTACCTACCAGGTCTTTCGGATTTCCGTTTTTCATCACCACCGAGATATACCGCTGCTTCATCCACGGCAGGATACTGCTCTGGGCGAACATAATGGGCGTATATGACTTGTTAAGCGACTGCTGGTGGTAATTTTTCACCACGCCGATGATTTGCATCGGCTCGCCTACGGTTTCTACTAAAATCAACTGTCCGAGCGCTTCTTCGTTGGAGCCGTACTCCAGCATCCGCACCGAAGCCTCGTTCACCACCAGCTTGTTCTTATCTGCGCCGTACTCTTCCGAGAAGCCGCGGCCGGCGACGATTTCGAGCCCGTAGGCATCGAGATAATCCTCGTCGCACGTGAGCACTTCGTACAGCCGGTTCTGTTTCAACTGGTCGTCTTGCCGGCGGTTCGAAAGGAACATGGCCACCTCTTCGCCCGGTACGGCACCCGAAACGGTAACCTTGTATACGTTCGGCAACTTGGCGATTTCTTTTTTCATGCTGCGGAGCTTCGTCTGGAGCCCGTCGGTGTAGCCGGGAAACTTGATAACCAATGTTTGGTCGGTGCGGATGCCTAACGACTGGTTACGCATAAAACGGAGCTGGGCGAACACCACCAGCGTGCTGCAAAGCAATACCATCGAAGCCGTGTATTGCAGTATCACCAATATCTTGCGGGTGCGTTCGCCGCCTTTCGTATGGGCGAATTTCCCTTTCAGCATCTTGATGGGTTTCTTGGCCGACAGGATAACGGCCGGATAGTACCCCGAAAGCAATACCCCCGTCAGGAAAATGCCCAGCAAAACGATACCCAGCCAGGTATGGAACCAGATACCGAAATTCAGCTCTTTCCCGATAAGCGAGTTGAAAGCGGGGAACAACGCTTCCACCAGCCCGACGGCCACTACCAACGCAATCAGGTTCACCACCAGCGACTCGAACAGGAACTGCGAAACCAGTTGTTTCCGCGTAGCGCCCACTACCCGGCGCAACCCCACTTCACGGGCGCGTTCCATCGAGCGGGCCACGGTAAGGTTTACGTAATTAATCCAGGCGATGCACAGAATCGCCACGGCGGCAAAGATAAGCGCAATCATGGCCGAGCGGTTTCCTTTGCTTTCCACCTCGTACGCCTTTTGCGGGGTGAGATGAATATCGGCGAGCGGTTGCAGACTTACGCCCCAGGTTTTATTCCGCAGCGCCTCCTCCGTTTTGTATTTCTCGGCCATCGCCGGGAAGGCTTCTTCTATCCGGGCCGGGTCGACTCCCGGTTTCAGTACCACGTACGTATAACATTCGTGCTTATACCAGTAATCCTGTAACCACTTGGGCAATGAAACGAAAGAAATAAGAAAGTCGTAACGCACGTGTACATTGTGCGGCATGTCTTTCATTACTCCCGACACTTCACAAGCAAGTGTTTCCGAACCGCTGGTAAAACGGAGTATCTTACCCAAGGCTTCCTCTCCTTTAAAATACTTTTGCGCGATTCTTTCCGAAATCACCACTTTGCCGGGCGTGGCCAGGCAGCTTTCCCGGTTTCCTTCTTTCAATCCGTAATCGAAAATACGGAAAAAAGCCGGGTCGGCGTATGCAATTCCTTTTTCACGGTAAATCAATTCGCCGAACTTTACGATCTGCTCGGGTTGGTACTGGCTGGCTACCCGGGCGCAGTCTTCTATCCCGCTCAGGTTCTGCACCACGGCCGAGCCGTAGCCGAACGAGCTGGTAGCCCAGTCTTCGGTTTGCACTTCCCCTTCGAAAAAGGTACTCTCCAACCGGTAGGTACGGTCGGCTTTGGCATGCATGGTATCGAAACTGAATTCGTAGGCCACATAAGTAAGTATAAGCAGGGCCGAGGTCATCCCGATAGCGAGCCCGAGAATATTTACAAAGCTGAACCCTTTCTTTTTCAAGAGGTTCCGGTAGGCACTGGTCCAATAGTTCTGTATCATAAGGCTACGGGTATTAATTGAACGGGCGGTTTTGTACTTCCGATACGATCTGGCCGTCGAGCAGATTGACAATGCGGTGAGCATACTGGGCGTCGCGCTGCGAGTGGGTTACAATCACTACAGTGGTACCGCCCCGGTTCAACTCGCTCAACAACTCCATCACTTCGATGCCGTTGGCCGAGTCGAGGTTGCCGGTAGGTTCGTCGGCCAGAATCAGGTTACAATCGGTTACTACCGCCCGCGCAATCGCCACGCGTTGCTGTTGTCCGCCGGAAAGCTGCTGCGGCAAGTGGCCGGCACGATGCGCCATATTGACCCGCTGGAGCACTTCCGTTACTTTGGCTTTCCGGCGCGCAGACTTCCAGCCGAGATAAACGAGCGGAAGTTCCACATTCTCGTATACCGTAAGCTCGTCGATGAGGTTGAAACTCTGGAAAACGAAACCGATATTGCCTTTGCGGAACAAGGTAAGCTGGTTTTCACTCATCGCGTTCATTTCCTGCCCGTCGAAATAATACTTGCCCGATGTGGGGCTATCCAGCGTGCCGAGAATATTCAGCAAGGTAGATTTACCACACCCCGAAGGGCCCATGATGGCTACGAATTCGCCTTTCCGTATTTCGAGGCTCACTTCATTCAATGCTTTTGTTTGTACGTCTTCCGTGGTAAAGACCATCGACAGTTTTTCTGTTTTAATCATGGATACAGGTTCATTAATTCATTATACTTTTTCATTTGATAATCAGGCGCTCGTTTTCACCGAACAGCTCGTAACCGGAAATAATCACTTTCTCGCCCGGTTTCAACCCTTCCGTTACTTCGTAAAAGAGCGGGTTCTGACGACCGATTTTAACCGGTCGGCGCCGGGCCGTTTGTTCCGTTTCGTCGACTACATATACGTATTGCCCTCCGCTTGCCTGATAAAAACTGCCGCGGGGTAGCAATACGGCCTGTACCGGGTCGCCCAGTTGCAGGTTCACATGGTAGGTTTGTCCGGCCCGGATGTTTTCCGGACGGCCGGACGTGAAATACAGGTCGGTGCGGAACTGCCCGTCACGCACTTCGGGATATACCTTCGTTACTTCGAGGCCGTAGTTTTTCCCTTCCCGCTCGAAACCCGCCGGTAAGCCGGGCAACACTTGCTCTACATAGTGTTCGTCTATCAAGGCTTGTATTTTCAGGTCGGGTGTGATAATCTGGCCGATGCGCTCGCCTTGGGCGATACTTTGTCCGAGTTGTGCTTCCAGTATGCCGAGTTGCCCGTCGATGGGCGCTTTTATTTTGAGGTTTTCGAGCCGTTCTTTTACCAGTACGAGGCTGCGCTTCATGTTAACGATATTTTCATCGAGGCTTTCGATCTGGGTTGCACGGAAAAGGTCTTCCTGTTCTATCCGCTTGTCGATTACCCGAAGCTGCTGCCTGGCATTTTCATAATCTTCTTTCGCCGAAAGGTATTCTTCGCGCGACACCAGTTCTTCCTTGTAAAGCCGCTCGTACTGCTCGTAATGCCGTTTGCGCTTGGTGAGTTCCGTATCGAGCCCGATACGTTCCTGGGCGAGCTTGAGCCGCTCTTGTTCCATGCTGATGCGTGTGTTGCGCAATTCGTTTTCCTGGTACGCCAGGTCGGCTTCGCTTTGCATGATACCGATGTTCAGTAACGGGTTACTGAGCCGCAGGATGACATCGCCGGCCTTTACCTGCGCGCCTTCTTCGATGAGACGTTCTTCCACCCGGCCGCCTTCCACGGCATCGAGATAAATAATATGCCGGGGCATCACTTGCCCGATTACACGGATATAATCGTTAAACTCGCCTTGCCGTACGGCGGCAATCGTCAGACGGTCTTTCTCTACTTTCATCGACGACGAGGTATCGCGCAGCAAAAGGTATCCTATGAATACCAGCAAAAGCAAACCGCCTCCGGCCCAGTAATAATATTTCTTTCTAAATTTCGATTTCCGTTCGATAATCGTGTCCATATCCTTGTATTGAATGTTTGGGGTGATTCGTCAATTAAAAAAAGTGCCCGTTTCGTAAAACCGGACCGTTTTCCGCTGAATGACATACTGCATTCCGGTACGGGCCTGCTCCGCCCGGGCGGCGATAAACCGGTTGCGTACTTCCATGAGCTCGAAAAGAGAAACGAGCCCTTCTTCCCATTTCCGGTGCATCGTACGGAGATTGATTTCTTCCGCTTTTACCTGCTCGGCCGCTTTCCGGTATTCCTGGGCAGCCGCCTGCAACGAAAGGCACGCATTTTCCACATCATGCCGCAACTGCTGTTTTTCGTACGACACGTCGTTTTCGGTTTTCCGCAGAGCAAGCCGCTCGTTTTTCAGGGCCGTTATTTTCCGGAGGCCGTTAAAGATAGGAATGGAAACGCTTAAACCGACGTAATGATTCAAATTATTATTTAATTGCGTACCGAAGGGAATCACGGTATTGTCGTCGCGCCGCTCCGTATTGTAAAATCCGGTCGACAAGAAGTACTCGGCTTTGAAAGCCGGGGCGAAGCTGCCTTTTGCAAGCGCCAGTTTTTTACGCGACGCCTGTATCCTCAACTCCATAGCCCGGGCCTCGGGCAATGTTTCCAGCGAAGCGAGGTAAAGCGAATCCGACGAAACCGGCGCCGTTCCGGTTATTCCGTAATCGCCGGCAACAAAACGCACCGATAACGAATCGGATTCCGGCAAGTCGAG
>DBGBSM010000186.1:0-2086 GCA_048468815.1 Parabacteroides sp. | reverse complement strand
GAATACACCTGCCTGTTTTTTGTGTTTTATCTATTTCCCTCAACCGTTCATCGACGCCAGGAATTCCGCATTGTCTACCGTCTTTTCCATCCGGTCTTTCACGAATTCCATCGCCTCCAGCGAGTTCATGTCCGAGAGATACTTCCGCAGCACCCACATCCGGTTCAAGGTAGTGGCATCCTGCAACAAATCGTCGCGGCGCGTACTCGAAGCCATAATATCCACCGCCGGGTAAATACGCTTGTTCGACAGCTTGCGGTCGAGTTGCAGCTCCATGTTACCCGTACCTTTGAACTCTTCGAAAATCACGTCGTCCATTTTCGAGCCCGTGTCGGTAAGCGCCGTAGCCAGAATCGTAAGGCTTCCCCCGTTTTCGATGTTACGCGCCGCCCCGAAGAAACGCTTCGGTTTTTGAAGCGCATTCGCATCCACACCGCCCGACAATACCTTGCCCGAAGCCGGTTGCACCGTATTGTAAGCACGCGCCAGCCGCGTAATCGAATCCAGCAGGATTACCACGTCGTGGCCGCATTCCACCATCCGTTTCGCCTTGCTCAGTACGATATCGGCCACCTTTACGTGCCGTTCGGCCGGTTCGTCGAACGTAGAAGCAATCACTTCCGCGTCTACGCTGCGCGCCATGTCGGTCACTTCTTCCGGACGCTCGTCGATAAGCAACACAATCATATATACTTCCGGGTGATTGTGCGCAATCGCATTCGCTATATCTTTCAGTAAAACCGTTTTACCCGTTTTGGGCTGCGCCACGATCAAGCCGCGCTGACCTTTTCCGATGGGCGAGAACAAATCCACCACCCGCACCGAAACGTTATCCACCACCTTCGGGCTGCGGCGGGCCGTAAGCATGAACTTTTCGTCGGGGAAGAGCGGCGTAAGATGGTCGAAAGGCACCCGGTCGCGCACTTCGTCGGGCGTACGGCCGTTGATTTTGTCCACCTTCACCAGCGGAAAATACTTTTCGCCTTCCTTCGGCGGACGGATAGCCCCTTCCACCACGTCGCCCGTTTTGAGGCCGAACAATTTGATTTGCGACTGCGATACGTACACGTCGTCGGGCGAAGTAAGGTAATTATAGTCTGACGAACGCAGGAAACCGTAGCCGTCTTGCATGATTTCCAGTACGCCCACACCCTCCAAGATACCGTCGAACTCGTACGATTTCTCCAGCGGGGCAGCCGGCGCATTGGTGTTGTAATTATTATTGTTGCGGGGATTATTGTAGTTGTTCTGGCGGTTATACGGGTTCTGGCGCGGTTGGTTGCCCGGTTGCGGCGCATTGGCCGGAGCCGCGTTCTGCTCCTGTTGCTGGGGATTGTTCCGGTTATCGGGGCGCGAAAAAGGAAATACCTGGTCTAACACCGAGTTGGTTGCCGCGCCGCTATGCCGGAAAACGATCCGTTTCGGTTCCGTTCCGGATGCTTCCGCAGTCGTTTCTTTGTTTTCCGTTTCCGATTCCGGAGCGGGAGCCGTCGCCATGTTTTCCGTTTCCGGTTTCGGCGCATCCTTCGGCTTCAGGATAATTTTTTTGATTACCGCTTTTACCGGCGATTCCTGTTCTGTTGTTTCCGTAGCCGGTTGCTTTTCGGGAGCCGCCGGTTGTTCGGGAGCGGTCGTCGCTGTTTCCGTAGCGGCTGCATTTTCGGCCGCTACCGGAGCAGGTTGTTTTTCGCGTTTGTCGATACGGGTTCTTTTTTTCTTTTCCGGCTGCGCTTCTTCCGGTTGTGCAACCGTTGCTGCCGGCGTCGTTTCCTCTTCGAGTGGCAGAACCGGTTCGGCGGCTTCTTGTTCTTCCGGCCTTACTTTTTTCGGCCTTCCGGGACGGCGGGCGCCCTCTTTCGGCGCATTTTTCGTTTTGGCTTGTTTTTCGGTTTTTTTACCTCCCTTGTTTTTTTCGGCTTGCATTCCGGCATACGAAATGGCCTGTTCGTCGAGTATCCGGTATACGAGTTCTTCCCGGTTTAAGTCGTCTACTTTTTTGATGCCCAGTTCGGTAGCAACTCCCTTTAATTCCGGGTCGGGCATTTCATTTAATTGTAAGATGTTATATTTATGCATATTGCGAAGT
>DBGBSM010000185.1:0-2695 GCA_048468815.1 Parabacteroides sp. | reverse complement strand
GAAAAAAAGAAGTAAAGAAAGGCTGTACGCCGCTGTAAATCGGACGAATCGGTTTTGATTGGTGTCGGCTTCGTTTGAATAAACCGTCTAAATTGCAAAAAGATGAAAATAGAAAAAGCGATAACACAAGGAATCGTATTTAAGAAAGGAAAGGATGAAAACGCTTCGGCGGAAGAAAAGAAAATCAAGTTTTCCACCTATTTGCGCGGAACCCACCGCTCCGGTTCGGCTAAGAAGAAAGCCGAATACAAATACAAAAGGGCGTTGCGTAACCAGAAAAGGAACGGCAAATAATACGTCGGCGATACGGAAACGGGAGAGCCCGGAACCGGATACTAACGAATTTAAACACAGAGGCACGGAGCCACAGAGAGCAAATGAGTTATACTCCTTATTCTCTGTGTCTCCGTGCCTCTGTGTTCTGCTCTTCGGCGAAGTTCTCAAAAGCGCCCTATCGAGCCGCCGCCGCCCGACATGCCGCCGCCCCAGGAACCGCCTCCGAAGCCACCTCCGCCGAAACCGCCCCCGAAACCTCTGCCTCCGCCGAGCAATCCGCCCCCTAATCCGCCTAATCCGCCAATCAGGGCGCCGCGTTGGGAACGGTCGATTACTTTTTTGTGGTGGTCGGTGTAGTTACACATTTTGCAGTGGAACGTTTCTTCCGCCAGCCCGTCGGAACGGAGCGTGGGCTGCTGGATAACCCGCGTACCGGTGGAGATGAGCGATTTGGTGCCGCAACGCGGACAACGGCTGTACGGCGAGTTGGGCGAATCGACGGCATATTTGCCCGTGTAATGGCAATCGTTACACCGGTAAACCGTATGTTTTACCGAGCCTAAGCGGTTTTCCATCTGCTCCTGCGCATCTAACAGCGCATTCCCTTCTTCGGCCGGCAACCGGTAATAATGCGTGCGGCCGCAGTTGGGGCAGATATGGGTACGGCGCTTCAACACTTGTCGGTAAAAAAAGTACCAGATAGCCAGCAATACGATTCCCGGGAAGAACAATACCAGGGTAATGCATCCCAACTGGCGGAACACGTTGTCCGACTGATGCAACACTTCCACCGGGCCGTAGTCCGGATGCCGTGTGCCGATGGTAGAGATGGTGCGCATGAACCACACCATAACCAGCAAGGTAAGCGCCAAATAGATATAAAGCAACGTGCGGAATCCTTCCGTAGAAAAATAAGACGTGCCGTTCTCGCCGCGGTTCCCCTCCCGCGGCCGGTAGTCGCTGTTCAGGAAGTACGCACTCAATCCCTGCACGCCGCTCAGCATGCCGGCGCTGAACCGGTTCTCGCGGAAATCCGGAATCATATACCGTTGCTGTATGCGCGCGCTGATGGCGTCGGGAAAAGTACCCTCCAGCCCGTAGCCCGTTTCGAACTTTACGGCCCGTTGCCCGGTAACCAGCAGGATAAGCAGGCCGTTATCTTCCCCTTTTTTGCCGATGCCCCATTCCCGGAACAGGTCGGCTGCAAACTCGCTGATGTCTTCGTCGCCTATCGAGTTGAGCGCTACTACCGCAACTTCTATCGACAGCGAATCTTCCAGCCCGTTCAAAATCCGGTTTATCTCCGCCACGTCGGGCGGCGTAATAATGCCGTCGGGATTGCTCACGTGGTTATACCGGTCGGCAAGGCGCAGGTTCGGAACGGTTTTCACCGTATAACCTTCCTGTGCCGCCAGCAGGCAACACCAGGCGAAAGCGGCGACGATGCCTGAAAGGAAGCCACGCGGCAAGCCTCCGGTGCGATGTGTCGTTTTCATTTCGCAGCGGTTTAAAATTCAACTTGCGGCGCTCTTTCGGCACCCGGGTCGGCCGTAAAGTAAGCCTTGGGCCTGAATCCGAACAGGCCGGCAAACAGGCTGGTGGGGAATTGGCGTATATACGTATTATACGCCTGCGCCGTTTCGTTGAAACGTTTCCGTTCCACGGCAATCCGGTTCTCGGTACCCTCCAACTGGGCTTGTAACTCCAGGAAATTCTGGTTCGCCTTCAGGTCGGGATACCGTTCCACAACGGCCAGCAGCCGCGAAAGCGCCCCGCTCAGTTGGCTTTGCGCCGCCTGGAAACGTTGCAGGTTCGCTTCGGTGAGGTCGTCTACGTTGATCATCGTTTGCGTCGCTTTGGCGCGGGCATCCACTACTCCTTCGAGGGTACTCTTTTCGTGTGCGGCATACCCTTTAACGGTGTTTACTAAGTTCGGAATCAAATCCATCCGGCGCTGGTACTGGTTTTCTACCTGGCTCCACGCCGTTTTTACCCCTTCCTCGCGGGTTACCATGCTGTTGTAGCGGCTCTGTCCCCAGATGAACAGCACCACCAGCAGGCCGATGACAATCCATAACGCTTTATTCTTGAACATCTCTTTTTTGTTTTGATTATTAACTATATAAACAACAAAAAAGGAAGAATGAGAGTTCGGGCCGGACGACATTAACCGGAAAAGAAACAAACCGGCGGATACCGCAGGCTCCGGGAGAAACCGTGGCAGAACCGCGCCGCCTGGTACCAGGCAATTTCCGGAAACGGGCGCTTGTTTTTGTTTGCCGACGCCCTTGGCAATAAAAACGACGTCCTCGGCAATATAGCCGACGCCCTTGGCAACCGTTTTTTTCGTACGGAACCCGGGAAAAGCCCGGCGCTTTTTGCCGTAAGCCCGTACGGAACGGATAAACCGGAAATGGGG
>DBGBSM010000184.1:0-1820 GCA_048468815.1 Parabacteroides sp. | reverse complement strand
CACATCAGCCCTTCGAGCGAGCTCGCTTTCACGCAAGTGCCGGCAAAACCGCCGCATCCGGGATACCCGCATCCGCCGCAATTCGCGCCGGGCAACACTTCCTGGATTTGTGCGATCCGGGGATCTTCGTAAACTTCAAATTTCTTAGAGGCGGCATATAGCACGATCGCGCCGATGGCTCCGATGGCTCCCAGTGAGATTACTGCAATTAAAATCATGATAACAGACTCAAATTAGTTTCTTCAATGTAAATACGAATTTCTTTTTTATACGCTCACGAAAATAATATAATACTACGTAATAAGGGATTAGTAACGATAAGCCGGTAATGCCGATGACCGATTCGTCCCATTTCAGCCAACTTCCGGTAAGGATGGCGAGGAATACCAGGATAAGGGGAAAAACAAAAGCCAGCAACACCGCCTGTAAGCCTAACGACAACTCGGCGCACACCAGTACCTGTTCGTGCAGCCGGTAGTCGTTACCGTTGCCGGTTACTTCGATTATCTTTTCCTTTCGTTCGGATGCGGCGCACAACGACTGGGCATGGCAACCCGCACAGGCGGATTCTTGCGTTATCCTTACGAAAAGGGTGTTTCCTTCTATCTTTTCGATTGTTCCGATGTGATCGATTGTTTTCCGCATAGTTGTTTCCTGATGGTATAAAGACAGGCTGCATCCCGGTGTCACCAAGCCGAACTTGTTTCTTTTCCCAGCTTGCACTATCTACTATCTTTGTAATCCCGACATTACAATCCGGCGACAAAAATACAGATTATTTGGATAAGGTGTTATTAAAAAGGGTTTATTTTGGCGTTTAAGTTCGTTTTTTCTTACCATTTGTAATTGAAGCCGAAACTAAGCAGCTCGTATACCTGCAAGTAGTTATCGGAAGCCTTCTTTTTCTCCACGCCGTCGTCGTAACGCAGGTCTAAATATATACGGGTGGAAAAGAAGCGGCTGATAGCCATATTCAACGTATTCTCGAACTCGCCTTCGATGCGGTCGTAGCTGGTAAAATAGTAAAAACGGGATTGCCACGAAAGGAAATGATTGAAGTTGAACGTAAGGTCGGCCCTCACGGTAGAACCGATTTTACTCAGCGACGTCCGGCCGTCTTCGAAACCGTGCCGCGCCAGGTCGATGTCTCTTTTCACGCTATGCATATAGGTATACGAAAAAGGCGCGAGGTTCACGCTGAAAGCGATGTTCTTGGTTTTAGGCTTGAATTCTTTTTTCAGCTCGTATTTCATACCCAGACCTAAGTTGATGCTGTAGGGCGAAAAGAAAGCGGCCAGCTTCTTGTTGCTGTTTTCGGCGAAGTTGGTGAAAAACTGGGTCTTGAACTCGGCGTCGAGCGTATAGAACCATTTGCTGAACGCCTTGTATCCGAAGTTGCTGTGTATGCGGAATACGTCGTCGCCTATCCGGTAATCGTGTACGGTATCTTTCGGGGCGGTATAAAAACTCGCTTTCCACTCCAGGTCGTTGGTAAACTGGATTTTATCTTTGTTATAATCGTATTTGAGGTAATTTCGCGTAAACAGGTTCAGGTTGCCGTTCCCCCCCTTGTACCAGTTCTCCGAAATGTAGTTCTGCGAAAACTGGATAGAGCTTTCGAAGTACGGGCGCCAATACCTGATTTTAGGCTGGAATTTCGTCGGTGCGCTCACGTCGCTGAAGTCGGCATCGCTCTCCACTTTGAACAAATCGGCGAACAGGTTGGTTTTTATTTCTTCGGGTTCCGGTATGTCTTTAGGCACGTTCCGCATGGAGTAGCGGAATTGCTCCGGATGGTTTTTCTCCATATAATTATATAC
>DBGBSM010000183.1:0-5726 GCA_048468815.1 Parabacteroides sp. | reverse complement strand
ATACATACTAGATACTATCCATCCTCCACCAGGAATAAAACCTGCTATTCCCATGCCTGTATCAGTGATGTATTCAACTTTTTGTTCTATTGTTTTACTTTTGACGGCTTGCTTTCCTGAAATATATACCCCTAAAGCACTTGTTAAATAGCCTGCAAACTTAACCCCTTTTAACCATTTCAAAGTCTTTAGATAACTGGCTTTTTCCGTAGCTACGATAGTTTTATTCACACTTTGATTTGCTTTAAACTTCATGCTCCAATCCACTATTTTGCCATTATAACGAGCTAAGAAACGGTTAGGCGCTTTTTTAGCTAATTCAGCCGCCATCCGGTTATAAGCCGGTAGTGATTGATAAGCCGATGCACCCGTAGAAGCGATAGCGAGCAACAATGAAATAACATTCATGGCCGGGGAAAAAAGGAAGTTTTCACTACCGGAAGTTTCTTGCGCCCCGGTTGTTGTGTTAGGAGTCTTCTCGCTAACCGTTATTTTCTGTCCTACCGTTATTTTATCAGGATTCTCGATATTATTCCAACGAACCAAGTCGTCCACCGTTACGTCGAAAAGGGCGGCGATAGCACTCAAAGTTATTCCCGGAACTACCGTAATAACCGCTTTTCCGTCTTTAAACAACCCGCGTAGGCTGTGTTTAACCACTTCGGGAGTCGTTTCTTCTACATAATCGTAATAAACGATATTATGTGCCAGGCTTACAGGCATATCCGTCCAAGTGGCATTATATCCGTGCTGGTTGGGGGGGATCAATACGCTGCTCTTCATCCAGATATAGCCGTAACCGATAACAAAGCCGGTATAATGCATGCCGCTGCTCCGCTTGGCAGCGTATTCATCCAAGGTGATATAATTCTCTAAGTATGCCATATTTAGTTACTTTACCCAGTGGTTGTCGAAACTGATTCCGTTGATTATTATTTCATCAGGCGAAAGAATAAGCGTTGTATTTACCCCGCCCCCGTTCGTTATTACCCGTTGGAAATTAACGCAATACGTATTTATAAACGTTATTCTTAAAGGTGCGTTGGCGGTTTTGGAGCGAAAAACGATTTCTCCGTTCTTTTTAGAAGAAGTCATTGCCCAACGGTACAAGCTGTCGGGAAGTGTTTGGGTTAACCCTACCAGCATTTTCCCACCGCGTACCTCGTCTTGCGGTTGTCCTTTATGTTCGTCTACCGATTGTCCGAAGCTGATATTGAACTGTCCCATTTCGTATTCTTTTCCGTCGAGGATAAACCAGGCAGTCAGGTCGCTGTCTATTTGAGGAAAGCTGAATAATCCCATAACGCTTATTTATTAATGGTCCAACAATTTTCGAGTATAGTTTCTCCTACCTGTATTTTCCGTGCTTGCAAGGTAATTTTCGTGCGGATATACGCTTTTCCCTGTTGAGTATAATCGATTTCCAACCCTATACAAGCTGCTTGTTCGAAACGGATTTTCTCTAAAGGCTCGTCGTGATCGTCGCAAATTACGATGGCGCCGTCTTCGTATTTGGTAGAGCCCAGCATCCAGCGAAGCATATCGTTTTGGGGCAGTCCGGCATAAGTAAGATAGAGTGTTCCGCCCCGCACGTCGCTTTGCGGTTTGCCGTTTACATCCATTCCCTGAAAGAAGCTGTAACTGCAACTCTCCAGTTCGTAACTGTCTTTATACAATCCCGAAATGCTGAAATCGGTAAGAGAGCCGATACGCAAAAAACTTTTATGGCCGAACATAAGGGTCGTGTTTTTAGTGTTTCACATTCCATGTAATCTCGCCGTTCTCCGCTACGTTTACCTTTACGGTATCGCCTGCGGATAACGTACCGCTTACAATCATTTTCGAAATCGGGCGGCGGATGTAGTTCCGGATGGTGCCGGCTACCTGGCGCGCTCCGTATTTCGGGGTAAAGCCGCGGTAAGCGAGTGCTTTTTTTGCTTCTTCGGATATTTCCAGGCCGATATGCTGCTTAGCGAGTAACGCCATCACGCCTTTTAGCTGGATTTCGAAGATACGTACCAACATTTCTTCACTGATAGGCGAGAAAGGAACGATTTCGGATAAACGGGCCAGGAACTCCGGACGGAAATAGGTGCCCATCACTTCCATCAGGTCGGTGGTAGAAGGGTTGTTGCCCTCGTTTATCTGCCGGGTAAGCCATTCGCTTCCTACGTTGGAGGTAAACAGTACGATCGAATTCGAAAAGTCGCCTTCTTTACCCAGGCGGTCATGTAGTTTACCTTCGTCCATAATCTGCAAGAAGATGTCGTATACCGAGGCGTGGGCTTTCTCGATTTCGTCGAAAAGTACTACTGCATAGGGTTGTTGCCGTATCTTGTTTACCAGCAATCCTCCCTCCTCGTAGCCTACGTATCCCGGAGGCGCCCCGTAAAGCAAAGCCGCCGAGTGTTCTTCCTTAAACTCCGACATGTCGAACCGTATCATGGCCTTTTCGTCGTTGAAAAGGGCTTCGGCCAGCGCTTTGGCTAACTCCGTTTTGCCAGTACCGGTGGGGCCCAACAAGAAGAACGAGCCGATGGGTTGCCCCGGTTTGTTCATGCCGCTGCGCGATTCTACAATCGCGTCGGTAAGCACTTTCAGCGCTTTGTCTTGCCCTACTACCCGGCGGCGTAGCGTGTCTTCCATCGTAAGCAGTTTTTCTTTTTCGCCCGATTGGATTTTTCCGATGGGGATGCCGGTCGAGGCCGAGATAATTGCGGCTACTTGTTGTGCGGTAATCCGGTCGATTTTTTCTTTCGTCAGTTCGCGTAACTTATCGAGTCGTGCAAGTAGGTAATCCATCCATTCGTTATAGGTGGCCGGTTCTTCCGCTTCGGTTTCGTTCAGCATACCCAGTAGAATCGGACTGAGGCGGTTCCGGATAGTAAAGCCGAGCAATCGCATTTTTTCGACGCGCTCGCTTTCCGGTTGCTCTTCGGCCGCTTCGATGGTTGCCAGTTCAACGGCGAATTCCTGTATGTCTTTCGCGCTGTTCTGGTTAATCATCTTTACTGCCGAGAGGGTACGGTCTATTAAGTCGATGGCGGCATCGGGCAGCCTGCGTTCTTTTACGTATCGCCTGGCCAACGCCACGCATTCGGGTAGCGAAGCCTTCTCCACGCTTACGCCGTGATAAGCTTCGTAGCGCTCTAATACCGACTCGATCATGTTTACGGTCGAAGAGAGGTCGGGTTCCGGAACCTGCAATACTTCGAAACGGCGATTGAAAGCATGGTCGGGCTCGATAAGTTTCCGGTACTCGTCTACCGTAGTGGCGCCGATTACCGTGATGTTTCCTTTGGCGAGCTCGGGTTTGAGGATGCCGGCCGCTCCGCTGTTGCCCGATTTGGGGTCGATAAGCGTATGGATTTCGTCGATAAAGAGAATGGCGTTTCCTTGTGCGGCCAGCTCTTTGATTATTCCTTTCAGCCGTTCTTCGATTTCGCCTTTGTAGGTGGCGCCCGCAATCAGGGTGCCGGTGTCGAGTTCATAAATGGTCACATCCCGGAGGTACTGGGGCACGGTACCTTGTGCGATGCTGTATGCCAGCCCATCTACCATCGCGGTTTTCCCTACGCCGGCATCGCCGGTAATCAATACGTTGGGTTTGCCGAGCCGTCCTAATATTTCCATCATCATGCGCGTTTCACGGTCGCGGCATACGATGGGGTATACTTTTTTGTCGGCGGCCAGAGCAGTTTTGTCGGTGCAGTATTTGCCGAGGTTGCCTTGTGTGGCGCTCCACAGCGGGTCGTCGCCGGCGGATAGTTCAGCGGGCGCATCGGCCGTTTTTTTTATGTTCCCTCCTCCGCTCAGGAAAAGGTCGTGGATTTCCCGTTCGCGAATCGGAAACGAGCGCAGTTCGTCGGTGCTGAATCCGGCTCCGGGTGTGGCGAGCGCCGCCAACAGACAGAGCGGATTGATTTCGAGCAATCCCCATTTAAGCCGTACGTTATCGGCTTGCTCGAATAAGGTATGCACCCGGTCGTCGGGTACGATGTCGCCCGAAGTTATTTCCTTGGAGTACTCCTCGATGCGTACTTCCGCCCATTCGCGCAGGTAATCCGTGTCTTTCCCTAACGCTTCGACGAAAGAACGAAGCCCGATTTCCTTATACATCAGGGCAAGCAAAAGATGTGCCGGAGCATAGCATCCGTTGCCATGCTCCCGCGCTACACCTTTCGAAATCCGGATGGCGCTTTGAACCGTTTCATTGATGTTCAAAAAATCCATGCCTCGTTTTTATTACGCCTGTTGGTAGTCGGTGTTCCAGGTCGCACCGTCGTCGCCTTTGGTGCCGTCGAGCTTGATTACGAAGCTCTTGGCAGGGAAGAACGGTGTCATGTGAATATCCAGGTAGATACGGTCTTTCTGGTTCGGGTCTTGCTCGAAACGGATAATCTTGAATTTTTCGATCAGGCGGTCGGCGCCCTGCACGCTATCGAGGAACTTTACGATTTGGCTGCGCAAATCACGCTCGGCCTTCGAATTCCAGTTCTCGAACGAACGGCGGTTCAGAAAGTCGAACAGCACTTTCGTAATGTAGTCGAATACGCGTACTACCGAATAAGTCTGCAAGCCGAGGTTGTCACCGTTGAAAAGCGTTTTTGCCGAGAAAGCCATTACTTTGCCGTATTCGTTTACCATCGGGATAAGGCCCATCTTTTCCAATTGGGAAATTTCGCTTTTCTTCAGCGGGAATACTACTGCGTCTACTTCGTTGATTCCTCCGTATTTCTTACCGGCGGTTACCTGCGACATCAACGTGTTGTATACCTTGCCCATCAAAGCAACCGACGGCGATACGTGCAAATCTTCTTCTTCGCCTATTTCTTTGTATTTGGGGCGCCCTATCAGCCAGTTGCACGCCATGGCGGTGTTACATTTAAATGTGTCGCCCCCCGAGAGATTCGAACTGAAGAATAACTCCACTACGTCGTCGGGCTTTTCGAGGTCGGCGAAGTCGGTATAAAGCATCACCTTGTTCTCGTGGGCTATTTTGGCCCATTTTTCCACTACTTTATTCGAGCCGAGGTAGCCCGGAATAGCCAGCAACGAATAGTTACGACGCAAGTCGAGCTTGTCGAAGTTCTGCTTTAATTCCTGGGCTATAAAGTCGATGAAGCGGGAGTTGTCGAGGTCGGTTACTTGCTCTTTCGAAGCGTTTACAATCGTTACATTGGTTACTTTGTCGGCTTCGGTGTTCTTATAGAAAAGCATTACTCCGCGATAAGCCTGTTCCAGCTTGCGTACGCTTAAAGCAGCCGTCAGTTGGTTTTTCGACAAATGCTCGGCGGCGGCTTCGGCTTTCGCTTTCGAGGTGGCCAGCATTTCCGTTGCGTCGGACGACTCGTTGAGCAGGTTGATCCACATTTCGATTTTATTTTTCAATGCAGCTCGCTCGCTGGCCTTTTGCTCGTCGGTAAGGAATATTTTTTTGCGCGCTTTCCGCTCCGGATTCAGGTTCTGTACTCCGTCGACCGTCGATTCCAGGAAATTGAACCCGCCGAACCGCGATAATTTTTCCAATGCCTGGGCTGCCCTGGCTTCTTTTCCTTTTTCTTTGAACGAAGCCGCTACCGGTTCCTGTACTTGTATGTCGGATTGAATTTTATTGTCTGCCATGGTAAATCGTAGTCTTATTTATTATTCGGTTGCTAATTCGGCCTGGAGCTCTTTCAAAACGGCGATGAAGGCTTCTTTCGATTCGGCGTTCTCCAATACTT
>DBGBSM010000182.1:0-1833 GCA_048468815.1 Parabacteroides sp. | reverse complement strand
AAGAACTTTTCACAGCTATCAAAAGAACTTTCGACAATTGTCAAAATTATTTTTCCGTACGATGCGCCCGGTTTTTACAAAAAAAAGAACTACTCCCGCTCCCACTGAAACGCCAGCCTTTCCGTACCATTCGCCACCCGCACCGTGCCGCACGGCCGGAAGCCGTACTTCGCCAGCAGATGCCGCAGCACCGTGTTATCCCGGTGCGTATCCGCCCGGATAACGTCGAACCGGCTGCAACACCAGCCGAAACACGCATCGGCCACCCCTTTCTCGCTTCCGTCGGAAGCCAGGCGGTGAATGGTACCGTACGGTTTGTGGTTCGGCCAGGAGCCGTTGTAAATCGTTCGATAGTTCGGGTCTTCGCCTGAAATAAACGTAAAGGTGCCGGCAATCCGCCCCCCGGCGCCCACCAGGCAATAACAATCGCCGTTCGTAATATCGCGGGCTACGAGCTCTTTCTGCGGATACCCGTCCACCCACTGCGTACCGTTTCCGTTTCGCCGCATAAAAGCCCGGGCGCAACCGAATATCCGCTCCAGTTCGTTCCAATCGTTTAAAGTAGCTTTTCTGATTTCCATGCTGTTCGTTATCCGTTAATTACCGTTCCGTATCCGTTAGCCGCCCCCGCTTTGCACCGGAAAGCGCCGTAACGGTTTGCAAAAGTAAAAAAACAAACGGTTATAGAACGGTAAGCGAAGAAAACTTGAACGGCATAGAATTATTTTTTCAGCGCCGGTTATTTTTCTTTCTTTTCGATAATCAGCACCCCGTCGGCCGTATGGTTCCGGCGGTCGATATACTCCTTCTTGAACATATCCACGCACAGCAGAAAAATCGACAACAGCAACGGGCCGAAAATCACGCCGATAAAGCCGAACAGCGATAAGCCGATAATCACCCCGAATATGGTAATCAACGGGTGCGTATCGGCCAGCTTCTTTTGCAGGATAAAGCGGATAAAATTATCCACGTTCGAAATAACCAGCAACGCATACGCCAATAATCCCAGCGCATTGCCCCAATGCCCCGACAGCCCCATATACAACACCAGCGGCGCCCATACCAACCCCGTACCCACGATAGGGATAATCGTAGCCACGCAGGTAAGGAAACCGTACAGCACCGGGTCGGGCGCCTTGAAAAGGATATACCCCAGCAGCGCCACGATTCCCTGGGCGAACGCCAGCAACGGGATGCCGATGGCATTCGACTTGACCAGGATGTTGATTTCGTGCAGCACCTCGTGCTTGTTGTGGTTGCTGAACGGGAGCAAGTCGAAGATATACGCCTCCATCTGCCGGCCGCCTATCACCATAAAATAAAGCACGAAAATCAGCATGAATATATTAATGGTGAAACTGCTGATGCTGCCCACGAGCATTTGCCCTATTTTGGGAAGCGAAGAAGCCACCGACGAGAGGTTGTTCCGGTCTAACAGGTTATAGCCGATTTTGGCTTCGATCATCCCGGCAAATTGCTCCACCGACTGTATGTAACCGTCGATGTCGAGATTGAGATGTTGGAGCTTATGTACGAACAGCCATACGGCCAGCGAAAGCGGAATCAAAAAGCAAAGGGTGGCTTCGCCTAATATCAGCAACGCCACATAGCTGCGCCGGAGGCGTTTCACTTCGATTAAATACAACATATGGCGCCTTACCAGGATATAAATGGTGAAAGCGCCCAATATCCCCCCGAAGAAAGGAGTGAATTCGATAAACAGAACCACTCCCAATATAACGATAATAGCCACCAGCGAATATTTCCAATACTGTTCCTGCGTATTCATTTATCCTTTTCTAATCGTCAGCTTAAACAAAATGCATCTCA
>DBGBSM010000181.1:0-27067 GCA_048468815.1 Parabacteroides sp. | reverse complement strand
TTACTGGCAAAAATAATGTACTTTTTTATCTTCTTTTCCTCTCCTTTATTTCTTCTCCTTATCTCTTCATTATCATTCTTTTATAAGCCGTTTATCCTCTTTCTTACCCCTGTATGAAATCACTCTTTCACTCCGCACGATAAACCAACATTTATTGTGCTGATTTTTTACCCTTTACACTTCTGATAATCAACCTCTTCCGTCCCTTTATTCAGTCTGTTCAATTGTTCAACCTTAAAAAACGGAAATGCCTATGACAGAATGAGAAAGAGTTTTTTACGGGGATAAATCACCCCTGTTTTCTACATAAAAAAAACCTGAAGTATAACACTTTATGAAACTAACAACAACATGCGCAAAAACAATTGTCACATTCAAGTGAATTGGGGGATCGCGTTCGCATTCCTCCTTTTTTCGGCTGTTACCGTACAAGCCGGAGAAAGCTCTAAACAAAACGACTTAAATCCGGCTACTAAAGAAAAAATCCTCGTAGGCCCCGCCACACAACAAAACAAGCGAACCGTTACGGGAATAGTAAAAGACGAAACCGGCGAACCGGTGATCGGTGCGAACGTAGCCGTTAAAGGAAGCGCTACCGGCGCCGTTACCGATATCGACGGCCGGTTTTCGCTGAGCGTACCGGCCAATGCCGTATTGAAAATCTCTTACATCGGCTACAGCGATACCGAAGTAAAAGTAGGTAACCAGAATATACTGGAAATCGTGTTGCGTGAAGATACGCAAAAACTGAACGAAGTGGTAGTCGTAGGATTCGGTTCGCAAAAGAAAGTAAACGTAACCGGCGCCGTATCGACCGTAAAAGCGGAAGCATTGGAAGCTCGTCCCGTGGTTAACGTAGGCCAGGCTTTGCAAGGGGTTGTTCCCGGCTTGAACTTTACGGTAAAAGACGGCGGCGGCGAGTTAGACAATAATATGGCGTTCAACATCCGCGGTACGGGTTCTATCGGGTCCGGCTCGAAAGCAGAACCGTTGGTTTTGATCGATGGTATGGAAGGCAATATGAATGCCTTGAACCCACAGGACATCGAAACGATTTCGGTATTGAAAGATGCCGCCGCTTCATCGATTTACGGCTCGCGGGCGCCTTTCGGCGTTATCCTGATTACCACGAAAACAGGTAAAAGCGGCCGGGTAAATATCAACTACAATACGAATGTACGTTTCTCCGACCCGACAAAAGTGCCGCACATGATGGATTCGCATACATTTGCGCAGTATTTCAACGAAGCGGCTTCCAACGGCGGACAAGGAGCCGTATTCAGCCAGGAAGTGATGGATCGCATCGTAGCCTATCAAAAAGGAGAAATAACCACCGGTACCATAGCCGATTCGCAAGGAAACTATCAATATTATACCGGTTCGAACGCCAACACCGACTGGTTCAAAGAGCATTACCGGCATTGGGCGCCGTCGCACGAACATAACGTAAGCGTAAACGGCGGCAACGATAAGTTAACCTATTTATTGTCGGGTAACTTTATGGACCAACGGGGTATGCTGAAGCACTCGGACGATAAATTCAAACGGTATTCCATCAATGCCAAAATCAACGCCGAATTGACTAAATACCTGCATGTAAACTATACCTCGCGCTGGATACGGAACGATTACGATAAATCGTACTACCAAAACGGGTTGTTCTTCCATAACCTGGCACGCCGCTGGCCTACCATCCCGGTAACCGATCCGAACGGCCACTATCCCGAATCGAGCGAAATCGTGCAGTTGGAAGACGGCGGCCGCGACAACAAATCGACCGACGATTTCACCCAGCAGCTCCAATTGATTATCGAACCGATAAAAAATTGGAGAATTACCGCGGAAGGAAATTTCAAAGTGGTAGACGAATTCCGACATTACGACATTTTGCCGGTTTACGTTTACAACGAATCCAACCAGGCGATTCCGATGAAGTTCGACGAAAGTCACAGCCCGGGCGTAACGGAAGTGTACGAATCGTCGAGCCGCCGAAACTTCTATACGTTCAACTTATTTACCGACTATTTCTACCAAACCGCCAACGGACATTATTTCAAAGCGATGGTCGGTTTCAACTCGGAATTGAACCGGTACAAGAGCTTCTGGGCTTCGCGCCAGGGAATTATCGCTCCGTCTTTGCCTACCTTGGGTACGGCGCTCGACGAACTGAAGAACGGGGGTATCGACAATAAATATTACAACGAATGGTCGACAGCCGGATTCTTCGGACGTTTGAACTACAACTACAAAGAACGGTATATGGCCGAAGTAAACCTTCGCTACGACGGTACTTCCCGTTTCATCGGAGATAAGCGGTGGGGATTTTTCCCTTCTTTCTCCGCCGGCTGGAATATCGCCCGGGAAGATTTCTGGAAAGACTACGAATCGGTTGTAAATACACTGAAAATAAGAGGGTCCTGGGGCGAACTGGGTAACCAGAACACCGAAAATCTGTATCCTTTCTACTCGGCCATGACAATCAAAGCGAAAGACAGCAACTGGCTGATCAACGGCGTTAAACCGAATACGGCCGAAATGCCGGCCTTGGTAAGTACGCTGATGACCTGGGAAACCATCCGGTCGTGGAATATCGGATTGGACTTCGGGGCCTTCAATAACCGGCTGACCGGTTCGTTCGATTATTTCAACCGCAAAACGTTGGACATGGTAGGACCTGCTCCCGAAATGCCCGCCATTTTAGGTGCCGACGTACCGAAAATCAATAACGCGGATATGGAGTCGTACGGTTTCGAGCTCGAATTGTCGTGGCGCGACCGTATCGGAGAAGTTTCGTACGGAGTGAAAGCCGTACTGGCCGACGACCGGCAAAAAGTAACCCGCTACCCGAACGAATACCTCAAATACGACCAATGGTATGCCGGAAAGATGAGCGGTGAAATATGGGGGTATACCACGCTGGGTATCGCCAAAACACAGGAAGAAATGGATGCTCATCTGGCTTCGCTTCCGAACGGCGGTCAGGATGCACTGGGTAGCAAATGGGGTGCCGGCGACGTGATGTATGCCGACCTGAACGGAGACGGAAAGATAGACGGTGGCGCCAGTTTGGTAGACAACTCGGGCGACAAATCGATTATCGGAAATTCTACGCCTCGTTACAAATACGGTATTACCCTGGATGCAGCCTGGAAAGGATTCGATTTCAGCGTTTTCTTCCAGGGCGTAGGCAAAAGAGACGTGGAAGTAGGCGGTATGTATTTCTGGGGTGCCATGGGCGGCATGTGGGCATCGACCGGTTTCGACGAGCACTGGGATTTCTTCCGGGCCGAAGGAAATGCGCTCGGAGCCAACCTCGACGCTTATTATCCCCGTCCCTTATTCGGCTCCGACGCCGACCGGAACCAAAAGACCCAAACCCGTTATTTGCAGAACGGGGCTTATATCCGGATGAAGAACATCCAACTCGGCTATACGTTCCCGAAAAAATGGATGAATCCGGTAGGAATCCAATCGTTGAGAATTTACTTGTCGGGCGACAACCTGTTAACCGCTACAAAAATGAGCAAAATATTCGATCCCGAAGCCGTACAAGGCCGGAATTGGTGGGGCGGCGACAGCGAGATAGGCGATATAGGAAAGGTATATCCGTTGTCAAAAGTAATTTCTTTCGGTATTAACGTCAACTTCTAATAATTCAATCTTATGAAATTCAACTCATACAACCTATTGGCACTTGCTTGTGCGTTGAGCGGCTCCCTGCTGCTGGGTTCGTGTAACGATTTCCTCGACCGGGAACCGTTAGACCAAATTACCCCGCAGGCTTATTTCAATACCGAAGCCGACTTGGCCGCATTCGTAATCAAACAGTACGATATACTGCCCAACGGCGTAGCCCAATGGAACATGGGGCCTATCGCTTTAGGCGATAACGATACCGATAACCAGGCGAAAGGTTCGGGCGAAACCAAGTATTGGGAACCGGGACAATGGCGGGTTCCCGAAAACGAGGAAAAATCCAGCCTCGACGAACAGGAATGGCGTTTCACCCGCATCCGGGCATTCAATTTCTTCTTCCAGGAAGTATTGCCTAAAAAAGAAGCCGGCTTGATTACCGGCTCCGAAGCCAATCTGAATCAATATATCGGGGAAATGTATTTTTTACGCGCTTATGAATATTTTACCCGGTTGAAGCTGTTCGGCGATTTTCCCATCGTAACGGAGGTATTAAACGAAAACAGCAAAGACAGCTTGGTTATGGCTTCACAACGTCGTCCGCGAAACGAAGTAGCCCGGTTCATCCTGTCGGATTTAGACAAAGCCATTTCGCTAATGACGAGCACCGACAAAAACCGGCTTACCCGTAACGCCGCCTTGTTGTTCAAATCGCGGGTGGCTTTATACGAAGCGACATTCGAAACGTATCATAAAAATACGCCGCGGGTGCCGGGCGGTCCGGATTGGCCGGGAGCCAAAATGGACTATAATAAAGGCTTCAGCATCGACCTCGACCAGGAAATCGCTTTCTTTACCGACCAGGCATTGGCTGCGGCCAAGGAAGTAGCCGACCAAATCACGCTGACGAATAATTCGGGACAAATCGACCCGCAGAAAGGCCAGACAGCCGGTTGGAACCCCTACTTCGAAATGTTCGGCGACCAAAACATGAATTCGTATAAAGAAGTGATTATGTGGCGGGCTTACGACGTAAATATCAATGTTGCGAATGCCTTCGACGTATATATATTCAACGGAAACAATACGGGCCTTACCAAAGGATACGTGGAAACATTCCTGATGAAGAACGGATTACCTATTTACGCGAACGGCTCCGGGTACACCGGCGACGACAAAACACTCGACAAAGTAAAAATCAATCGCGACGACCGGCTGCAATTATTCATGGTATCGGAGCATACCCGTAAGAATGTATATACGGAAGACAACGATTCCATTTCGTGGTATTACACTCCGAACGTGATCGATTTGGCGGAGGTGAAAAAAGTTACCGGCTACCATATCCGCAAGGGGTTGAATTACACGTACGATTCCCGTACGACAGGTTCGGGTATTTCCCAGACCAACGGGTTGATTTATTTCCGGGGAGTGGAAGCGATGCTGAACTATATGGAAGCTTCTTGTCTGAAATCGGGCGGCACTTCTATCGACGCTACGGCACAGGGATACTGGAAACAGATCCGGCAGCGGGCAGGAGTCGACGAGGATTTTATGAAAACAGTGAACAACACCGACTTATCGAAGGAAGACGATTGGGCCGTATATTCGGGAGGCGCGCCGGTAAGCAGCCTGATGTACAACATCCGCCGCGAACGCCGGTGCGAATTTATCGCCGAAGGCATGCGCTGGGACGACTTAATCCGCTGGCGTGCACTCGACCAGGTAGAAAACTACATTATCCAGGGATGCAATTTCTGGGATGAAATGCACAAAGACCCCATGTTTATTACTACCAATAAAGAAACCGGACAAAAAGAATCGAAACTGATTCCGGCCGGAACACCGGATAAAACGCCGAACGTTTCGAGCCTGGCAGAAAGCGGCAAATACCTGTGTCCGTACCGCATTATTCAGAAAAACAACGGGTTGTACGACGGATATACCTGGATGAAAGCCAATTATCTGCATCCGGTTTGTATCAACCACATGCGCATTACCTCGAACGACGGGAAAGATGTAACCACATCGCCGATTTACCAGAATCCGTACTGGCCGGTCGTACCGAATACGGCGCAACTGGAATAAGCGTATTATTCAACATACACTGATCGGGGGCCGTGTTCCGTGAGGAACAGGGCTCCTTTCGTTAAAGAAAAAGCCAGCAAACAGCGTTACGAACCGGACTCGGTTTCGGTTCCGGCTTGCTTATTCTCTTGCCGGTATTTACTGGGCGTCGTACCGTAAAGTTGTTTGAATACCGTACTGAAATACCGTTGGTTGCTGAATCCGCACTGCTCGGAAATCTCGAGGATGCTCGCATCGGAAGAAAGAAGCAAGTGTACGGCTTTCTCCATACGGATTTTATTGATATAATCGTTGATTCCGATAGCGCAAATCGCTTTCATTTTGTTGTAAAGCGAAGCGCGGCTCATCGCCATTTCGGCAGCTAAAAACCGCACGTCCAATTCCGGATTGCAGAGGTTGGCAGCAATCAGCCGGTTGAGTTTAAGCAGAAACTTCTCGTCGGCATGGCTGAACGTGCTTTCTTCGGGACGAACCGGGGAAACGCCTTTTTTGTATTCCTGTTTAACGGCTTCCCGGTTCCGGAGCAGGTTGCGGATAACCGTTAACAGAAAATCCATATCGAACGGTTTGGCAACATAGCTGTCGGCTCCTATCTTATAGCCGGTAGAAATACTCTCGGTATCGTTGCGGGCCGTAAGCAATATCACCGGAATATGGCTGATTTCCACGTCTTCTTTTATCATTCTGCACAATTCGAATCCGTTCATCCGCGGCATCATTACATCGCTGACCACCAAATCCGGTTGCCGGGAGCGGATTATTGCCGAAGCCTCCCGGCCGTCTTCGGCCGTATACACATTTTTAAAGTATTCCTGTAGCGTTTCTTTCAGGTAATTCCGTAATTCCGGTTCGTCTTCTACGATAAGCAGCGAATAAATACCCAAATCGAACGGCCGGGCTTCCGGTTCCGGCTGTTCCGGCAAAAACAACAGTTCGTTGAGGTAAGGCTTGGTTTCGCACAGCGATTTTCCGGTACGGTTCTCCGCCGGAAGCTCGAAAAAGAAGGTAGCCCCTTTATCCGGATTGTCGAAAGCATGGATCCGGCCGCCTTGCAATTCTACCAGTACCCGGGAATACGACAGGCCGATACCCGAACCCTCCCGGTTCGGGTCGCCCTGGTAAAAACGGGTAAACAAACGGTTCGCATCTACTCCGCCCAGCCCGATGCCCTGGTCGGATACGGCAATCTGCACGAAACTGTTTAACTTCCGCACGGAGATGGTAATCCGGGTATACGGCTCGCTGAATTTCAGCGCATTCATCAACAGGTTGGAAAGAATGATTTCGCATTTGGCTTCGTCGAACGGAACCTCGGCTATTTCCGGGTCGAAATCGTAAACGAGCTCCATATTTTTCGCCGCAAGTTCCCATGTAAAATCTTCGGCTACCGAACGAATCCACTCGGATAGCCGGTGCAGCCGGATATCCACTGCCCCTTGCCCCACTTCCATCTTCCGTACGTTCAATACCATATTAATCAGGTTCTTCATGTGCCGCGCCTGTTTATATACGGTAGTAAGCTGTTGCGCCAACGCCCCGCCTTTCACCTCGCCCGACCGGAGCAGGCGTTGTAGCGGAGCATATATCAAAGTAAGCGGCGTACGTAACTCATGGCTGATATCGATGAGGAAACGCACTTTTTCCTCGTACGTTTTCTTTTCATGCTCTTTCATCTCCAATTGAAGCTTCTCTTCCTTGCGCTTCAGGGCGAGCCGGATAAAAAAGCCGGCCGTTACCACTACCGCCGTGAAGCCAAGCAAGAAGAACCAACCGCTTTTCCACCAGGGCGGCCGAACTTCGATGGACAGGATTTCCACCGGCGTGCTCCAGTTGCCGTCTTTTTTGTTGCACGATACCCACACCCGGTAATCGCCCGGAGGCAACGCGCGTAACGACAAGGTATGGGTATACGTATCGATGGATTGGCCGGATAAACCTTCCACCCGGAAACGAAACAGTTTTTTACGCAGCAAATCGTTTTCCTTAGCGATTATCTTTACAGCCAACGAGGTATGGTTCCACGGCACCGTAACGCGGTTCACTCCGTTTTTCCGGAGCTTATCCGCCGGCGTACCGTCGAGAACAACGTCGAGCAACCGGATAACCGGCTCGGGATATTCCGGGAAAGGCATATCGTTCCGGATATACAACAGCCCGTTTACGCCGCCCATATACAAGTCGCCGTTCCGGGCTTGCCAGGCAGGTTTGAACAAATATTCATTGGCCGAAACGCCGTCCGTTTCGCCGAACAGGATAAACGTGTTTTGCCAGGGCGAATAGGCGAACAATTGCCGTTGCGTACCGATCCAAATCCTTCCTTGCGCGTCTTCGAGAAGCGCGTTGACATTCGTGAACAGAGCGGAGGGAACAGCCGTTAGCATTTGGGTTGCCGGATTATACCGGTATAAGCCGGTCGTAGTTCCGAGCCAGAATTCGCCGGAACGGGCACGATAAGCGGCATTCATTTCGCCCTTCTCTTTCGGGAAGGAAAAAAAAGGCTCGATGCAACCGCGCTTGCTGTTTAACAAACCTATCTGAGACGGATTTAATAAATACGTAGTGTCGCCGCGGGTGCAAATTTCCTGAAAAGTGATTGTTTTCGCCCCGTGTGCAGGAAAAGGTACTTCGGCAAACCGGCCGGAACGGGGAGCATATGCATAGGTTTTGTATCCCAACAGATAAAAAAGCGTATCCGACAGGTTGACGAGGTTTACCGATATGCCTTTCGAAAAATAATCGTTTTCACCGGCTCCCCGGAAAAGCAACGGCCGGCTCCGGCCGGTTTGCTTATCGAAAATGTACAGCCCTTCCCCGAAACAGGATACCAGTAACTCACGGTCGTTAAACCGCACCAGGGAAACTATCTTTTTGCCGTACGTATCCGGATAATGCCTGAACGTGCGCGTATGCGGGTCGAAACGGTTCACGCCGCCCCCGTCGGTTCCTATCCAAAGCGTACCGTCGGTATCTTCGTACAGGCTTACCACCGTTTTCTCGCTGAGCCCGTACGGCGTGTTCAGCGGAGCGTCTTTATACGTACAGGCATGTACCTCCTTCACGCCGATGATACCGCCCCGGATGCTGCCGGCCCATATATTATCTTCGTTATCGCTATACAGGCAATAAAAAGAATTGACGGGCAGCGACCGGTTGTTCCCCGGCTGGTGCTCGATTGTACGCACGGTACGGGTTTCCGGGTTCAGGATGCCGATTCCTCCGCCGTCGGTAGCCAGCCAAAGCTCGCCGTCTTTCTCGGTAATGTCTAAAACGATGTTGTTTTTCAGCGCGGAGTTCTCGGTGGTAAAACAATAAAGGAGGCTCCCGGACAGGTCGTAACCGTATATACCCTTGCCGTAGGGGGCCACCCAGGTAATTTGCCGGCTGTCGGTATAAAGCGACAAAATATCTTTAAACGGGATAAACGGGCACCGCTCGATGCCGCCGGTAGCCTCCTCGTATAGCCAGCAACCGTTCCAACGGGTGGAAAGCAACAGCTTGCCGGGGCCGAACGGATATATATCCCGGAAATGGTCGTTTATCTTCTCTGTCGTACGGAAAGGCAGCGCCTCGATTTTCCGGGTCCGGTACGAATACGCCAACAACTCGTCTTTTCCGCCCAATACCATTCCCGTATCGGTAAGCAGGTACGACTGGGCGCATACGCTCCGGCCATCCGACAAAACGGCCTGCCGGAAATCGTCGCTTTCCGGCCTGTACACCGCAACACCCTCTTCCGTACCCACCCACAGCCCGTCAAGCGAATCTTCCGCACAAAAATAAATTTTATTATGCGGCAGCGAAAACGGGTTTCCCGGCTCGTGCAAATACTGTTTCATCTCTTCCCGGTCGAAGCGGTTCAGGCCGAATTGGGTGCCAGCCCAAATCTGCCCCTTGTCGTCGCACAAAATACAACGCACGGTAGTTTGCGAAAGTTCTTCCCGTAAGGAAATCTGCTTGAAAAAGTAATCCGTTTGTCCGCTCGCCGGGGAAGCGCTGAGCAACAGATAACGGGTTAACAATAAGAACAGGAACGGATAAAGCCGGGGTTTTAACATGCTATTTTACTTTATCGGGCAAAAATAGCTTATCCCGGAAAGAAATAGCTTATTTTTGGATAAAAAAGGAAGTTTCTTAGATAAAAAGAAACATAGGGACAAAAAATAGCAGGTACTTTTGAAAACAGAACTAAACACAACTATATGAAGAAGAACATCGCTATTTGTATACTGCTTATATCCGGCCTGTTTTCAGGTTGCCGCACCGATAAGGCCGTACCGGCCGAAGAAGTGCCGGTTATTCCGCTGTGTACGTCCGTAGAAACCGCCCCGGGCGAATTCGTATTCGATTCGGGTACGGTATGTTATGCAGGAGACGAAGCGGAAGCAGCCGCCGCTTTTTTAGGCAAACTATTTACCGTACCGGCCGGATTTACACCGGGAACAGTACAAGAAACGCCCGGCGGTAAACATATAGCCTTCGTAAATGTGCCGGATATGCCGGCCGAAGGATACCGGCTTACCGTAACTCCCGGGCAAATCCGCGTCGAAGCGGCCGGTAAGGAAGGATTTTTTTATGCCGTACAAACGCTCCGGCAATTACTTCCGCCGGCCATCGAAAGCCAAACGCCGGTAAAAGGGGTAAAATGGAGCGTTCCGGCTATTACCCTGACCGATTCGCCCCGATTCGCTTACCGGGGACTCCTGCTCGACGTATCCCGCTTTTTCGTTCCGAAACAAAACGTGATGCGCATACTCGACGCGATGGCGCTTCTGAAGCTGAATAAGCTGCATTTGCATCTGGTAGACGATAACGGTTGGCGACTGGAGATAAAGAAATATTCGTTGTTAACGGAAGTAGGCGCCTGGCATGTGGCACGCGACATCGATTATGCACAGCGGAAAAACGCCCTCCCCGGCGAAAAAGCCACCGTAGGCGGATTTTACACGCAGGAAGATATAAAAGAGTTAGTGGCCTACGCCGCAGCCCGGCAGATAGAAATCATCCCGGAAATCGAAATGCCGGCCCATACCAACTCGTCGCTGGCGGCTTACCCGTCACTGGCCTGTCCGGTAGTGAAAGGCCCGGTTACCGTGGTTCCCGGCATGGGCGCCGATGCCAGTAAAATCGTATATTGCGCCGGGAACGAACAGGTTTTCACCTTCCTGCAAGACATAATCGACGAAGTTGCCGAACTCTTCCCCTCCCGCTACATCCATCTGGGAGGCGACGAAGCGTCGAAAAAATACTGGAAGCAATGCCCGCTTTGCCGCGCCCGGATGAAAGCGGAACACATCGCCGAAGCCGAAGACTTACAAGGCTATTTTATGCAGCGCATGTCGAAATACGTGCAAAGCAAAGGTAAAGAAGTAATCGGCTGGGACGAACTGACAAAAAGTAAAATTCCGGAAGGAGCCATCATCTTGGGTTGGCGCGGACTGGGTGAAGCCGGCTACGAAGCCGGCAAGCAAGGCCACCGGTTTATCATGACTCCCGCCCGGAAATTGTATTTTATCCGCTACCAGGGGCCGCAATGGTTCGAGCCCCGCACCTACTTCGGCAATAATACGCTGGAAGACGTCTATACCTACGAGCCGGTACAACCGGAATGGGAGCCGGAAGCGGCAGCCAACCTGATGGGCGTGCAGGGATGCCTGTGGAACGAGTTTACCGACAGCCCCGAAAAGGCGGAATACCTGCTCTTCCCGCGTTTGGTAGCCCTTTCGGAAATCGGCTGGTGCGAATCCGGAAGCAAAGATTGGCCAGGCTTCCTGAAACGGTTGGATTCGTTCTTACCCCGTTTGGATTCGATGGGAATTACCTATGCCCGCTCGATGTACAACCTCGACCACCGCATCACGCCGTCGGCCGGAGGATTGAAAATAGCTATCCGCTGCATCCGGCCCGACGTGGAAATCCGGTACACCGCCGACGGTTCCGAGCCGTCGCCATCCTCACCGGTTTGTCCGGATACGTTGACCGTAACGGAACCGCTCACGGTAAAAGCCGCTACGTTCACAGGCGGGAAGCAGGCGGGAAAAACATTATCCCTGGCGATAAGCTGGAACAAAGCGACCGGTAAGCCGGTCATCGACAACGCAAACCCGGATACGTACCGGCTTACAAACGGGTTGCGGGGCAGCGACAAGCATACGGATTTCGAATGGTGCGGCTGGTATGGCGAAAACGCCTCGTTCGTCGTAGATTTGCAGGCGAACACTCCGGTGACCCGGGTGGTACTGGGCGGCATAACCAACTACGGCATGGGCGTACATTTGGCTAAGACGATCCGGCTCTCGGTTTCGGACGACAACCGGGAGTATACGGAAATAGGCGTTATCCGGCATACTCCCGACGAAATATTCAAAGAAGGCATCCGAATCGAAGACCAGGTATTCGACGGATTATCGGCGACAGGCCGCTACCTGAAAGTAGCGTTCGAAAATCCGGGCCCGTGCCCGGCCGACCATACACGTCCCGGGCAAAACACCTGGGTGCATTTCGACGAAATAGAGGTCTATTAAGGCAAAAACCGACAGTTATGTGGAAAGGTTATCCGGATTAGTCGACGACCTCGCGGGTGTACGGGATAAAATTTATCCTGTACACCTTTTTCCATTCATCCATTAAACACGTACATTTCATATGAGAAGAACAACTTCCTTTTTTCTGCTTGCGCTGGCCGCCGCCGTAACTTCCGGCCGGGCAGCCTCCGCGCCCGAATGGCAAAGCCAGTATGCCGTCGGCCTGAACAAGCTCGCACCGCATGCATATGTATGGCCGTACGCTTCGGAAAAAGAAGTAACGGCCTCCGACCACCAGGCGTCGCCCTACTACCGGAGTCTGAACGGAATGTGGAAATTCCACTGGGTAAAAAATCCCGACAACCGGCCGGCCGGTTTTTACAAACCGTCGTATTACGTAGGAAATTGGGCCGACATCCGGGTACCGGGCAACTGGGAACGCCAGGGATACGGCACGGCCATTTACGTAAACGAAACGTACGAGTTCGACGACCCGCTGTTCCGGTTTAAAAAGAATCCGCCGCTGGTACCGTACAACGAAAACGAAGTAGGCTCGTACCGGCGCACGTTCACCGTTCCGGAAAGCTGGCGAGGACGCCGCGTAGTGCTATGCTGCGAAGGCGCCACCTCGTTTTATTACGTTTGGATAAACGGCGAACAAATAGGCTATAACCAGGGTTCCAAAACGCCGGCCGAATGGGATATTACCGACCGGTTACAGGCAGGCGAAAATACCGTCGCCATCGAAGTATACCGCTGGAGCGCCGGCTCGTATCTGGAATGCCAGGACATGTGGCGGCTGAGCGGCATCGAACGCGACGTTTACCTGTACAGCACGCCGAAGCAATACATCGCCGATTACCGGGTGGTGTCGGCTTTAGACGAAGAAACCTACCGGAACGGGCTTTTCAGCGTGGATGTTACGGTAGAAGGCGCCGCCGGCGAGACGGCGACGCTGGCCTACCGGCTGGCAGATGCGGCAGGCCGCACCGTATTGTCGGGCGAACAGCCGGTTCGCTCCCGCGGCTTGAGCCACTCAGCGGTTTTCGACGAACAGAAAATTCCCGGCGTACGCCGCTGGAGCGCCGAAGACCCGTACCTGTACACCCTCTTTCTTTCCCTGAAAGACGCAGCCGGAAAAGAAACCGAGCTGACGGGATGCAAGGTAGGCTTCCGCACATCCGAAATCAAAAACGGACGGTTATGTATCAACGGCATACCTATCCTGGTAAAAGGCGCCAACCGGCACGAGCACTCGCAGGCAGGGCGTACGGTAAGCGAAGCGCTGATGCGCGAAGACATCCGGCTGATGAAACAGCACAACATCAACACCGTGCGCAACTCGCACTATCCGAATCACCCGCGCTGGTACCAGCTTTGCGACGAATACGGACTCTATATGATAGACGAGGCCAACATCGAATCGCACGGCATGGGCTACGGAGCGGCTTCGTTGGCGAAAGACACCGCGTGGTATCCGGCTCATATCGACCGGACGCAACGGATGTACGAACGCTCGAAAAACCATCCGTCGGTAATTATCTGGTCGTTGGGCAACGAGGCCGGCAACGGGGTGAACTTCGAACGGACGTACGACTGGCTGAAATCGGTCGAGAAACACCGCCCGGTTCAGTACGAACGCGCCGAGCAAAACTACAACACCGATATTTACTGCCGCATGTACCGCAGCGTAGACGAAATCAAAGCCTATTTAGCTCAAACCGACCCGAAGCCGTACCGGCCTTTTATCCTGTGCGAATATGCGCATGCGATGGGCAATAGCTTAGGGGGATTGAAAGAATACTGGGACGTTTTCGAAAACGAACCGATGGCGCAGGGCGGTTGCATCTGGGATTGGGTAGACCAGTCGTTCCGCGAAATCGACGGAAACGGGAAATGGTACTGGAGCTACGGCGGCGACTACGGCCCGGAAGGGGTGCCGAGCTTCGGGAACTTCTGTACCAACGGACTGGTAAACGCCGTACGCGAGCCGCACCCGCATTTGTATGAAGTAAAGAAGGTGTACCAAAACATCCGATGCCGGTTAACCGACCCGTCCTCGCTGACGCTTTCGGTACGGAACCGGTTCGACTTTACCGATTTGAATGCCTACACGTTGCATTGGAATATTACCGGCGATAACGGAAAGGTGATTAAAGAGGGCTCGCAGGTAATCGCCTGCGCACCGCACGGAACCGCGTCGTTTACGTTGGGCCAAACCGCGCTGCCGCGGGATATGAAAGAAGCGTTCCTGAACTTGAGCTGGACATCGAATGCGGACGCTCCCTGTCTGCCCGCCGGCTACGAAGCGGCCTACGACCAGTTCGTACTGGCAGCCAACAAAAATTACCGGCAACCCGAAGCGCCCGTACAGGCATCGCCCCTGAAACGCGACGGCAACCGGATTGCCAACGACCGGGCAGCCGTTACCTTTTCGCCCGAAACGGGCGCCGTTACTTCTTACACGATAGAAGGAAAAGAAATGCTGGCATCGCCCCTCACATTGAGCTTGTACCGGCCGGCCACCGATAACGACGGCCGCGACCGCAACGGGGTAAAGGTATGGAAAAAAGCCGGGTTAGACCAAATGACACAACAAGCCGCCTCGCTCCAATTCAAAGGTTCCGGCTCCGCGCAGACCGTTACGGCGCACGTCGACCTCGTTTCGCCGGCCGGGAAGATAGGGGAAGCGGTATTCAGGTATACCCTTTCCAAGAACGGGACGTTGAAAATAAACACGGTGTTTACCCCGGACACGGCCATCGTCAAATCGTTGGCCCGGATAGGCATTACTTTCCAGGTTCCGGACGCCAACGAACAGGTAACGTACTTAGGCCGCGGCCCGTACGAAACGTATGCCGACCGGAAACAGGCCGGACGTATCGGCATCCATACCACCGATGCAGCCCGTATGTTCCATGCCTACGTAAAACCGCAGGCCACCGGTAACCGTACGGACGTACGTTGGGCGGAGCTGAAAGACGAATCGGGCGCCGGACTTCGCTTTACTTCGCCCCTTCCGTTCGAGTTCGGCGCATTGCCGTATACCGACGCTAACCTCGATGCGGCCACCCATATCAACCAGTTGGCGCCCGACGGCACGGTTACCGTACACCTCGACGCCGTACAGGCCGGAGTGGGCACGGCTACCTGCGGGCCGGGCGTATTGCCGCAATACCTGGTTCCGGTGGAAAAGAGGGAGTTCGAGTTCTGCATCGCTCCGCGCTGATATACATTCATGCCGAACAGAAAGGGAATATAAACTCCCCCTGTATCGTTTCAGGCTGCATCCAGCAGGGTGCATGGGAGTAATCGAAAAAAGCAACCGGCTCGTGATAAGCCTGTTGCTTTTTTTATTACCCGAAACGTTCGGGCGGGAATGCAATCGAATCGTCCGGACAGCCAACGCATTTTTTTCACGGCTTGCTGCTATTTTCTGTTGCCGCCGTCGCCATCTATATTGCCGGCGTCGCTGGCAAGTTTGCCGCCGTCGCCGTTTTTATTGCCGCCGACGGCGGCAAACAAATTCCCCGACAAAAAAACGAACGAACCGGATAGCTTCCGGCCGGAACAATCAGCATGCCGGCCGGATTTCCCGGCCGCATATACCGCGTGTTTCCAGCCCGGTTCTTATCGAAAAGCCGGGTTTTGAACAGGCATGGAAGCATCCACGTCTTCCCGCCACTGCACGAGTTCCTGTTTGAGCCGCGCGGCGCGCTCGGGCTGTTCCCCGGCCAAATTCCGGTTTTCGCCCAAATCGGCGGATAAATCGTACAGCTCGGTTTCGCCGTTGTCGTAAAACTCGATCAATTTGTAATTCCCCGACCGGATAGCCCCGGCTGGACGGCCGCCCTGATTCGGGTAATGGGGATAATGCCAGAATACGGAACCGCGCTCGAAACCGGCCTCGCCCTTTAACACGGAAGCAAAGCTTTTGCCGTCGACGTGCTGTTCCGGCTTGGCGGGAAGCCCGGCCATTTCGAGAATCGTGGGATAAAAATCGGTGGAAGTAACCAACGCATCGGTAACGAATCCTTTCCCTTTCACACCGGCGCCGCATACAATCAGCGGTTCGCGTATGCCCCCTTCGTACATGTGGCCTTTACCGCCCCGCAAAGGCAGGTTGGAAGTGGCGGAACCTTCCGAGGTGGAAAGGCCGCCGTTATCAGACATAAAGAAAATCAAGGTATTCTCGTACAATCCCTGTTCCTTCAACTCCCGGACGATTTTCCCGATGTTCTCGTCCATACTGGCAATCATGGCGGCATACACCACATTGCTCTGTACGATTCGCTCCTTAAACAACTTAGCCGGGAAAGGCTGCTTGTCTACATAATCGGGACGCTCGATAAACGTAACCAGCGTATCCAGCCGCATGCTGTCGGCCTTGGCCTGGAAATAGCGTATTTTATCGTCCTTGGCCATTAAAGGCGTATGTACCTGGTAGAAATCCATATTGATAAAGAACGGCTTCCCTTTATTTTCGCGGATTTGCTTAACACATTCGTCGCCTAACCGGTCGGTGAGGTATTCGCCTTCCGGACCGTCGGGAAGCATCGGATTGGCATACGGAACAAAATAGCCGTTTCCCCGCGGCGACCCCATCGAGCAGCCCCCTATATTCACATCGTATCCCTGGTGCTGCGGGTAATAGAGCGAATCCTCGCAGCAATGCCATTTGCCTATATGGATGGTTTTATATCCCCCCTCTTTCATCGCTTCCGCAATGGTGACTTCTTCGAGCGGCATATTGTAGTTGTAGTCGGGAGGCAGCACGGGACATACCTGTTGCATCATTTCCTTATTATACTCGTATTTACCCGGTATCCAATCGGTTACATGTACCCGGGCCGGATAGCGCCCGGTTTGGATACTCACACGGGTGGGCGAGCTTACCGGACAGGCGGCATAGGCATCCGTAAAGCGAATCCCGTCGCGGGCGAGCGCGTCGAGGTTGGGCGTTTCGTAAAAGCGGCTACCGTAACATGCCAAATCCATCCATCCCAGGTCGTCGGCCAGGATAAAAACCACGTTGGGTGGCGCCGTTGTCGGAGAAGATTGGGTACACGAGCCTGCCCATACCAGGCAGGATACGGGTAGAAGATAAGCGAGCGGTTGCTTGTGGAGTGTTTTCATGATATTGGATTTTAAATGAAGAAAAAAGAAATCCGGCTCATCGGGCCGCTCGTAGCAAGCATAACGGAGGGCTTTTACGGATTCGGCCCGAGATGCGGATTCAAGGTTGTTTCCTGCAAAGGTAATGGAAATAATTCATCTTTCGCAGTGTCGAACAGGTTCGATTGACCGGACTTGACGCCTGCCCCGATTCACGACAGAAAAGCCGGGTAAAAAAGGCTACGCTCGTTTATCCTATCGACGGATTCCGATAAAAGCGATTTCGTCTTTCTTCAAACCGGAAAGGGAGAGGACCGACGGAGCGGCGCCCAGGTTCTTTCGTACTTCCGAAACGCATTTTCCTTCCCGGTATACCGTTATCCGGTACGGTTTTTCCCGCACGGACGTAGCGCAAACATCCACTTTCACGGGTATCGTGTCCGAACCGGCTGCACCGGCGGGGAAATACACGAAAGCCACTGCGCCTTTTTCCTGCGTATGCAACTGACTGATTTTTATTTCCGGATTTCCGCACGAGAGCGATACTTCACCGGGACCGGGTAATCCTTCGTATATCGCCTCCTCGTTGGCATTTATCATTTGCATCAGGTCGATATACGCCTGCCGCCCGGCCGCTTTTTCAGGCCGGTCGTTCCGTATTTCGCCGTAACAATATACGCCGAATCCCTGGCCGCCCCGCTCCAGCGTACGGATTACGAACCGTCGGAATAAAACAGACGGATTGAAAACGCCGATACCTATTTCCGAAGGGATTAAAATAGGCAACCGGTAAGGATAGGTATTTCCGTACCGCCTGTCTAACCCGGCCAGCGCTTTTTCACCCCACCGTTCGTAAAACATCGTGCCGATAACGTCTACATTCCCGTCGGCATACGTTCCCGCATCCGTACCGGTCATTTCCATCCGGTCTTTGTCGCCGGCTTCGGCTTGGGCGGCATCGAGGTTAAACGATACGAGCTTATACGGGTCGCCTTCGTGATAAGCCGAAGTGAACTGCCGCCACCACCAATCCATCGCTTCTTTTTTAAACTGGGCGTAATCCGACTTATTCGTTTTTATTTTCCATTCTTCGAACAAACGGGCGGTTACAGGGTTGAAATCGCTTTCGTCGAGAAAGCTGAATCCTTCTTCATTCCCTATCTGCACGCCGATTACCGTTTCATCGTTCCGGTAATGCGCCCCCAACGTATACAACATACGCCGGATACGGTAAAATATTTCGGGATGCCCGTATACATGCAACGGCCGGATAGCATATCGCGCTATGCTTTCGAGCGACGTATACAGCACTCCTTGTCGTTTTACCCATTGCAGGGTGTAACAGGAAGTATCGCGGTCGTCTAAATGATACGTCCAGATTAGGGCGGAATCACGGATCGACACGGCATGAAGAAACAAAATCCAGTTTATTTTCAAGTCGTGACGCTTAGCCACCTTCACCAACGAATCGGTAAAAGTAAAATCGAACCGGTTATCCGAAGGCTCTATATCTCCCCAGTGAATCATAACGGAAGCGGTATTCGCTCCCATCTCCTGCATATCCCGGAATACGCGGTCGTAATCCGTATCTTTTTCATACCGCGTATCCCAGTACCCCGTTTCGATGGCTTTGATATAAAACGGTGCGAGCTTTCCGTTGCGGCGCACCGTATACGCTAACTTGTTGTTCGGCAACCGGATAATCGCAGCCGGCGCCGAAACAGTATCGCGATACGCATAATCGGTAATACGGGCGGATAAAGGAGTAAAAGGAGTAAGGAAAGGTAACGGTTCGCTTACTTGGGCGGTTGCCGGAGAGCTTATTCCCGTGAGGAGAAATACAAGTAGAATCAGCAGATAAACAAAGGGGTATTTCATGGTGGTAAATAAGATAAATGGGATAAATAAAGAGTTAACGTATCTCCAAAGATACGTGATCGCAAATAGTACCTGACGGCGAATGAGAAGAATAAAAAAAGCCGGTCCCGGCTAAAGCGCGAGACCGGCATCACCCGAAAAAACTAATACCCGATGGCACCGTTAGCATCCAACGGCCATCCCGGATTCTGGTAAATGGTCGAAGTCGACAAATCGTCGGCGTTCGAAGCCGCAATCCGTAAATGGTTAATGGCGATCGGTGTTAAATAATGCGCATCGCACCAATTATAACCGTCCCATACAAAGTTATTCTTCTTAACGATTTGATACGGACGCAAGTACTTCCCGCTTTCGGCATAACTGGATACGTTGGCTCCGTCGTTGCCTTGCTCTACCAGCAAGTTTTTCCCACTGGTTTTGTCTTTGTACGAATCCTTCAGATCCGACTCCCACAAATTCACGCCTTCTATCTGATAATTCCTTACCTGGTCTAACGCACGCCAGCGAAGCAGGTCCATCATCCGCAGCCCTTCTTCCATCATTTCGCAACGACGCTCACGGCGGATGCAATACAGTAATGCGCTTACCGGCTGCCCTGCGGAATAAACGCCCCAGTCCGACTCTTTCGACAGGTCGGTAGCGGCTACCGTTACCGCATAGTCGGGCAATTTGGCCCGGTCGCGTATGGCTTTCCAATATACTTGCGCTTTGCCGTCGATGCTGCTACCTCCCGTTTCCATACACGAGGCTTCGATGTAATTGAGGTATGCCTCGGCGGCACGGAACACCGGACATCCTTCGGAGGAGGTTTGATCGCCTCCTTTATGATAGGTATCGGCAGCCAATCCTTTGCGCAATCCGTAGCCGGTAACACATTTCACCTCGTTTATATCTACGATAAGCGGAGCGACATTCCATATATTTCCCAAGTTCTTTCCTTCGGCATCTATACCCTTATTATCCAATGCCTCGCCCGGTTTCATCATAAAAATATCCAGGCGCGATTCCCGGTTGGCGCGAACATTATCTATTGAATTGTCACCTTGATAAAGGCCCGGTGAAGCATACACCGGCTTTCCGTCGCTACACAGAAACGTTTCTACAAACTGGCGCGTAAACCCGGTGTTCCCTCCTGTGGTAATGTACGAAGTCGCCCCATGCGCGATATTGTGTTCGTCTTTATTATATTGCCGCCACATCAATATTTCAGGAGAACTTTCCATATTCTCAAGTGCGAATTGGGCGAAATACGGGTTATCCATTCCACGAGTTCCCGTATTCTCGGCGAGTAAACCTTGGTCGGCCAACTCCGAAGCAGCTTTTTTACACTCGGTAAGGAAATAAGCGATTTCCTGGTCGATATTGATATCCGAAGTACCGCCGGGCCATCCGGGACCGCCGGGAACTCGGTTCGTACCTTTATGATAAGTCAGCCAGCTCGCTTCGAATAAAGCGACTCTCGATTTTACCAACAAGGCCGCATTCCGCGTAATCCGGTTCTTTCCTCCCGGTATTTGATTCGACAAAAACATAATAGCCGAATCTAAATCGCTGATAATAAAGCGGGCTACTTCATGGCGAGGCTGCCGTTTGCTGGCTTCTTTCAACATTTCTTTCTCATCGGATAATACAGCACGGACAATCGGAAAATCACCGAATTTTTGCAATTTGCTAAAATAATTCCACCCCCGCAGGAAATATACTTCACCGATATAGTGCTTTATATTGGCTTCCGTTCCCGTTATTTCGCCGGCATTATAACGGGGCATTACGATATCGAGAAAATAATTGGCGCCCCGTATCTTTTTAAAGTTCCACGGGTCGTCGTCTTCCTTAATCGACTCGGAAACACGCCATTGTCCGGGCACCCACCGGTTATCGTAATCGGAGGTAGCCTGATTATCGGTATGATTATCGTCTGCCCACCGGCCGATATTGAATTTTTCCGGATGCGTAGGGAAATCATACTGTTTCACTGCGTACGAAGCCAAGTCGTCTTCGGTCCACAAAAAATTATTCGGCGTAACTTTATCTAACGGCTCCCGGTCGAGAAAATCGTTACAAGCGGTAAACCCGGCTAAACCGACGGCCAGAAGTAAAATATGTTTATATACTGTTTTCATCTGTTGCAATTGAATTAAAAGTTAACACTAAATCCGGTAGAGAACGTTTGTGCAAGCGGATGCGTTTTTCCCGTAGAGTAAGCCGGATCGTTCCAGTTCGCTCCGTAACCGGTACCGATCACTTCCGGGTCGAAACTGCTGGGCAGCGGACTGAATGTAAACAGGTTTTCGCCCGAGAAGAATACCCGGAGGCTCGATACACCTATTTTTTTAGTCAATTGGGCCGGAAGGGTATACCCTACTTGCAGGTTTTTCAGCCGGATATAAGCGGCATTCTGAATATATCCGCTTTGAACCGCATGGTTTTTATCGTCGAACGTGGGTCGGGGGAAATACGAGTCCAGGTTAGCACCCCACTCGTCGCCTTCTGCCCGGAAGAAATCCAAATGTTCCTTGAAACATCCCGATTGCCACTTGCCTCCGGCAGCTCCGAAAAACATATTCCCGCCGAGCCAGTAATCCCGCTTGGCAACGCCCTGAAAAAATACACGCACATCAAATCCATTCCACGAAGCATCGAGGTCGATACCGAATTTGTAGCGCGGGCTGTTGTTTCCTATCAATTTCTTATCACCCGGGTCGGTAACGGTACTTCCTGCATGAATCCGGCCGTCGCCGTCGAGGTCGGCGTACATAATATCCCCGGCTCCCCAGTTACTGCCTTGCTCACTCTGTCCGCCGTTAGGCAGGGTAGCCAAATGCGCCTGCATTTCCTCGTCGCTTTTAGCGATACCGATGGTTTCGTATCCCCAGATTTCACCTAAATATTGTCCTTCGCGCCAAGTACTGAGGAGCTGGTCGTCGTTCGGGTATTTAAGTACTTTCTGCCGGTCGTCCGAAAGCAACACATGTACTCCATACTGCACCTTACCGATACGGTCGCGCCACGACAAGTCGAGTTCGAAACCGGAGGAAAGCAAGTCGGCATTATTGGTTTTAGGTACGGCGGCTCCCAGGATAACCGGTAATTCCGGTGCCGGACCTACCATATTGACGGTTTTACGGTTAAACCAGTCGAACGATGCCGTTAGCCGGTTATTGAACATACCCAAGTCGAAACCGACGTTCCACGAACGCATCGTTTCCCAGCCTAACAGAGCAGAAATCAAATCGGGCGAATCGGACGTATTCGGGCGTTGGTTATTGATAAGCCAGTTAGACTTAGGGTCGGCCGCCACGAATTTCATCGTCTGGATATAAGGATACAAGCTGGAGGTATTCTGGTTACCTAATTCACCCCACGAACCACGAATTTTCAACGTACCGATAATATCTTCGTAGGGTTTCATAAATTCTTCGCGGGCCACATTCCATCCGGCAGAAAAAGACGGAAACCAGTTCCACCTTTGGCTGGCGGCAAATCGGGAGGTACCGTCGTACCGGAGATTTACTTCGAGCAGATAACGTTCCTTGTAATCATAATTGACACGGCCGAAAAAGCCCGCCGTAGACCAATGATTCAGATCGCCGTTATTCGGATCGATTTCTATTTTATCTTTCCCGGTAGCCGCATTTATATCGGGTACTTTTTCCGTAATCAGGGTAGTACGGCTGGCACCTACGAACCGCCATTTGTTCAACTCGGCCTGGAATCCCACCATCGCTTTTAACGTATGGCCGCCTTCGAACGTTTTCAGGTATTCGCTATACACGTTCGGATTAAAGAAGTTCGTACGCTCGGCCGTTTCTTTCGCCGATGTCACATCATCGTAATATACGCTTCCGTCTACATAGTATTGCGGAACATGCAAATGGTCTACATGATGAAATCCGTCTACGGTTTTGTAATTCAACTCGCCGAATATCCTCCACCCCTTAATAGGTTCTATTTCCACTTGGAACTGCTGGTATAACCAATCGGTCTGGGTATTGTCTTCTCCCCCGTATAACAAGCTTCCGGCCATGCTCATCAACTGGCCGTTCGGATTGTACATCGGCTCGGTAGGCCAACGTTTGGCGATATTATGGTAAAACACGTTATCGTCGAGGTACGAAGGCTTGGAATAATCTTTCCGCATATACTTGGTGCTGTAGTTCACTTTCAGCCACGAAGCCAATTGTGCATTGATCTTGGCAGTTACGGTATACCGTTTCAGCTTATCCGGATTAAACGAAATCAAGCCGGTCTGGTCCATAAAGTTACCCGACAGGTAATATTGGAACTTCTCGGTACCGCCGTTGGCGCTAATCGAATGTTCCTGTGAAAAAGCGGTGCCGCCGAAATAAATATCGTACCAGTCGTTATTGGAGTTACCAACCCAGTTCCAAGTTTTTGCGCCACCGCTGTCGGGTACGGTAGTATCGGTAAACGTACCGTCGAGGTATCCTTTGATTTGCTCCAGCTTGATCGCATCGAACGCAGCCGTTTGCCCGGGAGTATTGGCTGCCGCCCGGTTAAAGTACTGGGCGTATGTATATGAATCGGGCAACTCGGGCATATTGATAGCCCGGCTCCACCGGAAGCTGTTATTGTAATTGATGCTTACCTTGCCCGCCTTTCCCCGTTTGGTTGTTATTAAAATAACGCCGAACGGAGCGCGCGAACCGTAAATCGACGAAGCCGCCGCATCTTTCAATACGGAGATGCTTTCGATGTCGTTCGGGTTCAGTACGTTCATATCGCCTTCCATCCCGTCGATCAAAACCAAAGGCGATGCTTTTGAACCGTCCCCGATCGTACCGGCTCCACGGATATTGATATTCATGTTTTGACCTAATTCACCGCCGTTGCCGTCGGTACCGTACGAAAAGTTCATACCCGGCACTAATCCTTGCAGTGCATGGGTTACATCCGTTACCGGCCTTGACGCCAATTCCTTGGCATCCACTACCGAAACAGACCCGGTAAGGTTTACTTTCTTTTGCGTTCCGAAGCCCACTATTACTACCTCGTTCAGCTTCTGGGTATCTTCTTCCAGGCTAATTTCGAGATGGTTCTGGGCACCGACCTTCACCTCCTTATCGGCATAGCCGATATACGTGATTTTCAAGGTAGCATTAGCCGGTACGGTAAGGGTGAATTTTCCGTCCAGATCGGTAACGGCACCGATAGTGCTGCCTTTTACCGATACGTTGGCCCCGATAACAGGCTCGCCGGTTTCGTCTTTTACCACGCCGGTAATGGTATGCCTGGCTTGCTGAACAGCCGGGCCTACCAGGCTTTTTTCTTTAACAGTAAGATGTAAGGGGTCTGTAACAGACTTGTCTTCGGCATGTGCATAGGCTACCGAGCATAAAAAAAGGAACAGGGCAATTATTCCCCGGTTCATTTTAAAAAGACAATTGGTTGTGTGCATGTTGTTAGTTAGTTTCATAAAGTGTTATTACATAAGGATTTTTCTTCCACAGGCAACGGCGTAACACGGCCGTTGCCTTTTTGTTCTGCGGTTTATTCCATAGGCATACCTGTTTTTAATTGATCAGTCGTTCAGTGGCGCAATCAATTGGGTTATAGAATGGTAAAAGAAACAGGCTGCACAATAAACGTAGGTTTATCGTGCGGGGATAAAAGGAAGAAAAAATGGAAACGAAATAAATAAAAAGCAGATAGTAATTAGTTGGTAATCAGAATAAAGTACAAGAAATGCAGCAAACAGGGAAACTTGGGGTTTCAACGTCGAATTAAACCTAGGTTTATTGTGCATCGGCACGCTATCACGCCGATTTCTTTCCAAACCGGCATTCGGGGAGTAAAATAATATCGATGCAAAGAACGTTAAATATACGTATAAGGATTTCCGTTTTCGTCTACATTTTGTTCGGTTTTGTATAAAAAAAATCTTCTACGCCCCATAAACAGCCACTTAGGGAAAAGAAATAAAAAGGCTGCTTCTACAAGCAGCCTTTAATACGGGAATAAAATCAAGTCCAGTACGGATAAGAATTCAATTGCTCGATAGTAAAGTTCTTAAACCGGTTATATAAATCCGGGTCCCACTCCATCTTGGGTACGAATGTTTTCATATTGACGATCGTATCGGTTTTCCCGTTCACGGTAACGACAAAATAAGTGGTTAACCGAACGAAATTATTCTTCGAAAAATAAAGGTCTTCGTGCGTTACCAGTTTCGGTATAAAAGCATGCGCTATCGGCTTACCGTCTACCTCGCCCGGATTTAGGCGGGTATACACGCCTGGAGTCAACTCCGCTTTGTAAATCGACCCTTCTGCCAAATAACGGCCATATAGTAAATTTTCGCTTTTCAGGGTTTGAGAAATATTCGAAGACCCTTTTGCTCCTCCTATACTTCCGAAATCGAAAACGGAAGCATGCGGTATTTCCGGCACATTATTCCAACCATAGGAAATAACTTCTACATCCGACCATTTCTTTGTTATGTACGCTTCCAGGTCGGGATTTACATTTACCGTATAAGCGCTTTTAGTCATTCCCCGGAACCGGTACGTATATTCACCGTTCGACCCCATATATCCATCCATCGTAAAGTCGCCCAACGGATGTATATATAACGTAGGCGAATCCGCCAGACTCCATGCTCCGACTCGTCCTACCTTGCGGGGCGAGAAATCGATGGTTATTCCTTTCACCACGCTCGAATTGGTTGCAGTCAACGTACCGGAAAGACTGATGCTGCCTTCGGTACGGAGTTGCAATTTCTGCGTAGTGGTAGACGTACGGTCGAATTTACCGATAAACGAGTTGAACACTTTATGCAACCCTTTGTTAACGATAAATTTGACTCCTTCAGCAGCAATTCCAGCCAACAAGCCGCCGATGGCGCGTGTTTGTTGCTGGTCTGGGTCGACGATATTTCCGTCGCTTACCTTTTGCTTGATCCAGTCTTCGGCCGACTGCCCGGCTAAATTAGCCGCGCCTTTAATTCCGGCGTTCAGGGGATTGGTGGTCGATTCGCTAATAATGAGCCCATTGGACACACTGTTATATTGTCCGCTTACATCCATCACGGTTGTTTGAAGATTATGTCCCCCGATACGCAGATAACCGCTTGTAAAAGCAGGGTCGTAAGCCAGCTCTACCTGACAGCAATTCCAACCGGCTACGAATCCTTTCGACAGATTCGAGGTAATGTTGGTAAGGTACACATGCTGCCGCTCGCTACCGTACGTAAGCGGATCGGCGATCGCATCGGTAAAATTGAGCATCCGCTGCGTACAATTCTGGAATTCCAGTTCCCAGATCCCGTTGTTGCTCCCCGACAGTTGTCCTTCTGAATAATAGAAAATCTTCAGCAACCCCGTAAGCCGGTTATGAAAAATCAGGTAATTCAGGTACGCATCGGCTTCGGAAGTAAACGTATGAAATATCAACTTCCAGCCATCGGCTTTCTTTACATCTTTTGCAATCTCCACCGGCATTTCCGTGCTGGTGTAATCCGGAGCCCAGGGTACGCGTACCCGTTGCCCCGAGGCAGTAGTGACGAACGTTTCGTTCTCCCAATCCGTTTCGAACGAAGTACTCCGGGTAACCGCCCCGTTTCCGAATCCTCCCGCCAAGGGATAAACATATCCTTTTTCCCAATCCTCATTGCCTGCGTGCGCCCTCGCTACCGTGCCGGACAGGTCGTCATCGTCACAACATGATGAAGTTACCACAGCCAGGCTGCAAGCGCTGGCTAATAAAAACCAAATTTTAGTTTTCATGTCATTAAACGTTTAAGGTGAATACTGGAAAGTTATATGGTCTACAAGATAGATATTATTTCATTCATGCGCATCTTCATACTATTA
>DBGBSM010000180.1:0-11923 GCA_048468815.1 Parabacteroides sp. | reverse complement strand
CACTTATATAGAAGAGTAAAAATATAATCCGGCCGACAGGGATTATTGCAAATAGTTTTACTACTTTTGCAGGCAATTCAATCTATTCATTAAGATAAATATTCGGAACAATGAGTCATCAAACTCCTTACTTGGTGTTTTCGGGTACCAATTCGCGGTACCTGGCAGAAAAAATCTGTCAAAGCCTCGATTGCCCGCTTGGCCAAATGAACATCCAGCATTTTGCAGACGGAGAATTTTCCGTATCTTACGAAGAATCCATCCGCGGCAGAGACGTATTTTTAGTACAATCCACTTTCCCTAACTCCGACAACCTGATGGAACTGCTCCTGATGATCGATGCCGCCAAACGCGCATCGGCCCATTACATTACAGCCGTTGTTCCGTATTTCGGATGGGCCCGCCAGGACCGGAAAGACAAACCGCGCGTTTCCATCGGCGCCAAGCTGATCGCCGATATGCTGAGTACGGCCGGGATTACCCGTCTGATTACGATGGACCTCCACGCCGACCAGATACAGGGATTCTTCGACGTGCCGGTCGACCATTTGTACGCTTCGTCCGTATTTACGCAATATGTGAAAGACAACCTGCCGCTCGATAACCTGGTAATCGCCACGCCCGACGTGGGAGGTACCAAACGGGCCAGCGCCTACTCGAAATATCTGGGAGTTCCGATGGTGATTTGCCACAAGTCGCGTTTGCGGGCCAACGAAGTGGCCGAGATGCGCGTAATCGGCGATGTGAAGGGATTGGATGTGCTTCTGATCGACGATATGGTAGATACGGCCGGCACCATCACGAAAGCGGCCGACCTGATGATGGCCGAAGGCGCCAAATCGGTTCGCGCCATAGCCAGCCACGCCGTAATGAGCGACCCGGCTTCCGACCGGGTAGACCGTTCGGCGCTGACCGAAATCATCTTTACCGACAGCATTCCGTACTCGAAGAAATGCGCCAAGGTAAAAGTGCTTTCCGTAGCCGATATGTTCGCCGAATCGATTCGCCGCGTATGCAGCAACCAATCGATCAGTTCGTTGTATGTAATCTGATACTTTCGGTTGCACAAAGCGACCTGCTATATAAACCGCCCGGATAACCGTATCGGCATATCCGGGCGGTTTTATGTTCCACTCTTTTTCCGAGCTTCCCGCTTCTTCCGTGCAAATCATTCTTTCCGGTTTCCGGCATGCCGCGCCCGCTCGTACGAAACCAGCAGCCCCACTACTTCGGAGTAATTGGCCGTGCCGGTGGGAATGTTATTCCCCTTCAGGTAAAAATTGTAAAACGCATCTTGCATATCGCCCAACGTACGGCTGTAGCGGGCATCCCAGTATTCGCGTTTCCGGGCGTAGAGGTCGATGATTTCCGGGCGCACGCGCGCCAGCAACTCTTTGTATTCCGCTTCGGGCAACGACATCGCCGCATTCCGCATCACATACGGGAAAAGGGAAAAATACCCGCTGAACCGAACCGCCGGCTGCCTGGAAGCCGTACACGTAAGGTATGCGTACAAATTGGCCTCCGCCTCGCTGGCTATACTCAGCCGGTGCGACAGCTCATGGGCGTAGGTAGCCGGATACTGTACCGGCAATAACTCCCGGTTGAGGCAAAACTCCGAAAAGAAAGGTTCCATATAGCCCAGTACGCCGGTTTTCGACATCAACGCGCTGGAGAGCATCGGCTTCGGCTTTTTTACCGACCCGGGCGGGAACATCCCGAAGCGGGCGGCTATCCGGTTATACTGTTCCGTAACTTCGCGTTGCACCGCGGCCGTATCCACCGTTTCCACATCCGTATAAGCCGCATTCAGGCTATCGAGGTAATCCGCCGCGAATGTACGGAATGCAGCGGCTTCGAAAGGCACGTACGGCACGCCCGTACGGGTATAAAAATCCGCACGCGAGTAATTCAACCCCCAAGCCAGGTAAAACCATACATACACGTAACCTAAGAAAATAGCCGTGTTTACCAGCGCGTTTGTAAAGGAGCGGCGCTTGTAAAGCGTACGGCCTAAATAAAAAAGAATCCCCGCCGCAGCAACCACGATAAACAAATCGCCCAGCGAAAACGGAAGCCAGGCGGAAAAGACGGAAAGCACCGCCGAAATAACCGGATAAGCCTTCCGGGCATACCACTCTCCGCCTCCCGGAATAACCCGCACCGCTACCACGGCCAGGAATAAGAGTACCAGGGGCGTTAACTGCGTTATCCTTTTGTATTTTTTCTTCATCTCTGTTGTTTTCTACAAATATAACAACAATCGACAGGCAAAAAAAAGAAAATACCGCTGCCGGCCGGCTCTTTCCGAAACAATTCGTGCTTCGGAAAATCCAACGCCCTGTACAAGCCCGTTCCACGCCCCCGACTATTCGCCTGGCCTTCCGCAAAGTCATACCCGGATACCGGATAAACCGGCGCACGTATATAAAAAAGGAGGCCGTAATTCACATTACAGCCTCTTTTTCGGACGAAACAACCAAAAAACGCCTTCCGTCACGTTCATTAACTTATTATGGTTACGTAATTAGCTAAGATTTCGATAGCGATTAGTGTATTCTATTTACGATGCAAAGATAGAATGCCGTACCGGCTCGCGCAATACCCAACACTATGTATAAAACCCGCCGGGCAGTTCTCAAAATACCTACTTATGGGAATTGTATCGCAGCCGTCCGGATACGTACCTTTGTCAAGCAAAAACACACTCCTTGGAAATGAAAGAAAATGAATTAACTTTGTCTATTCAAACACCCCGGCAAGTAACAGACAAGCATATGCACAAAATAGGCCGATACGGCGAAACCGATAAGATGAGCGACCTCGTGGCCGACCATTACTCGATGCTTTTAGTGATGCACCGCTTCGGCATCGCCATGGGCATCGGCGAAAAAAGCATCCGCGAAGTGTGCAGGCTCAACGGCGTGGATTGCGATACATTCCTGACCGTAGTGAATTTCCTGCTCGACGAAAACGGTGCGCTCCCGAACGTAAGCAAATGCCTTTCGGTGGAAACGCTGACGGATTATCTGCAACGCTCGCACGATTATTTCCTGAATTTCCGGCTGCCCCATATCCGGCGGAAGCTGAAAGAAGCGATTTCCGGCTGCCCGGACGATGTGGCGTTCGTTATCGTGAAATTCTTCGACGAATACGCTTCCGAAGTGAACAAACACATGCAATACGAAGAAAAAACCGTATTCCCGTACGTACGGTCGCTCGTACGCGGCGAAAAAGGCCTGAAATACAACATCGGCATTTTCCGCAAGAAACACGACCAAATCGACCTCAAGCTCAACGAGCTGAAGAATATCCTGATTAAATATTACCCGGGCCCCAGCAGCAACCTGCTCAACAGCGTGTTGTTCGATATTTTCAGTTGCGAGAAAGACCTGGCTTCGCACTGTAGGATGGAAGACCGGCTTTTCGTTCCGGCTATCCTGGAAATCGAAAAACCGTAACGCATGAGAAGCAGCGCACTGAAACTGGCTCTCGCCGAGCCTTCGGACATTATACGGAACGGGTTGGCGATACTCCTGAAACGGATGCCCGGCAGCCGCATTTCGCTGGTGGAAATTCCGGATATGGCACAGCTGCCCGAGCGCCTGAAAGCCGACCGTCCCGATTTGTTGCTGGTAAATCCGGCGTTGCTGGGTTGCTTCAGCCTGGAGCACCTCAAGGAAACGTGCGGCTGCGCATCGATGAAGTGCATCGCGCTGCTTTGCTCGGCCAGCGTGCCGGCGCTTACGAAACCGTACGACGAGATTATCCACCTGTACGACGACGAGCTGCAAATCCGCCACAAACTGTCGCACTGCCTCGAATCGGCCGAAGAAGAGGCCGGCGGCGCGCCGTGCACCGACGACGCGCAATGCCTCAGCCTGCGTGAAAAAGAAATCGTGATTTGCGTAGTGAAAGGACTCACCAACAAGGAAATCGCCGAGAAACTGTACCTTTCGGCCCATACCGTTATCACCCACCGGCGCAACATTGCCAGGAAACTCCAGATTCACAGTGCGTCGGGCCTTACCATCTATGCCATCGTGAACAAACTCGTAGAGTTGGACGACATCAAGGATATATAGAATTAATGTTCTATCTTTGGGGCGTTAATAGCACACAAGATATGAATTGGTTTATCGATACGTTGCTGGAACCTTCGCTGATTCAGACGGTCATTCTTTTGTCGGTCGTAGCGGCCGCGGGGTTGACGCTGGGAAGGATTAAACTGTTCGGTATCTCGCTGGGGATTACCTTCGTTTTTTTCGCCGGCATACTGGCCGGCCACTGGCAGATTCCGGTGAACCGGGACATGCTTTCGTTCGCCCAGAACTTCGGGCTCATCATTTTCGTTTACTCGTTGGGGCTACAGGTAGGGCCCGGTTTCTTTTCTTCGTTCAAACAGGAAGGACTCACACTCAATATGCTGGGGCTGGCCGTTATCGTGTTGGGGCTCGTTCTCACGCTTTTGTTCCACTGGGTTACCGGCATTTCGCTCCCCGTGATGGTAGGATTGCTTTGCGGGGCGGTAACCAATACGCCGGCGTTGGGTGCGGCCCAACAAGCCCTGGTGCAACTTATGCCGGATAACAGCGGGGAAGTAACGGGCATGGCGTTGTCGTGTGCGGTGGCCTATCCGCTCGGCGTGGTGGGGGTTATCCTGGCCATCGCCTTTATCCGCTCGTTTCTTACGGCCGGCGACACCACCGTAAGGCATCACGGCGAGCACAAGGATACCACGCCGTACATCGGCGAGTTCCAGGTATGCAACCCGGCCATTTACAACCAACGCATCAAAGAAGTGATGCGGCTTACCACGAAACATTTTATCATTTCGCGTATCTGGCGCGACGGGAAGGTAACGATTCCCACTTCCGATACGGTGTTGCACGAGCACGACCACCTGTTGGTAATCTCGGTAAAGTCGGACATGGAAAGCATCAAGGTACTGTTCGGCGAGCAGGAAAACGTAGACTGGAACAAGGAAGACATCGATTGGAACCGAATCGACAACAGCCAATTGGTTTCGCGCCGCATCATCGTTACCCGGAGCAAGGTAAACGGGGTAAAGCTGGGAGCGCTGCGGTTGCGTAACCTGTACGGCATCAACATCACCCGGGTGAACCGGGCGGGCATCGACTTGCTGGCTTCGCCGAACCTCACGCTGCAAATCGGCGACAAACTCACGGTGGTGGGCGAAAAGGCGAGTATCGAGAATGTGGGAAAAATACTCGGAAACGAGTTGAAGCGACTGAAAGAGCCCAACTTGGTGGCGGTATTTATCGGCTTGATGCTGGGTATGTTGCTGGGCGCGGTGCCCATTTCGTTGCCGGGCATCAGCATGCCGGTGAAGCTGGGTATCGCCGGAGGCCCCATTATCGTGGGCATCCTGATGGGCGCATTCGGCCCGCGTTTCCACCTCACTACGTATACTACGCAAAGCGCGAACCTGATGATGCGGCAGTTCGGCATCGTGATTTACCTGGCGGGGCTGGGCATCGACTCGGGGGCGCATTTCTTCGAAACCGTGTTCCGGGCGGAAGGGCTGGTATGGATCGGCCTGGGATTCGCACTTACGGTGGTGCCGGTCATGCTCATCGGGGTAATTGCGATGAGGATGCTGCGCACCGGCTACGGCAACACCATCGGGATGTTGTGCGGAAGCATGGCGAACCCGATGGCGCTGAATTATGCGAATACCACGGTAGAAGGCGACGAACCGTCGGTGTCGTACGCAACGGTGTATCCGTTGTGCATGTTTATCCGGGTGATTTCGGCGCAGTTGATTATCATGTTGTTCTTATAACTATGCCTCCGGGACACCGTTTTCAGGCCCCGGCCTTCCGACATTTCACCAGTACCTTTTCGCCGCCGGCCAGCGTGGTTGCGAACAGATACACCGAGCCGCCCTCGGCCATGCGGATACGCTTGCGCAACTCGTCGACCGGCAAGGGGAAATTCCGCACCGCTACATTGGCTTGCGGCACCGACCGGGCTATCGTTTTCGCCGTTTTACCGGTAAACGGAAACACTTCCTCTACCGCAAACACACGCCCCGGAAAAGCCGGTAATTCCTCGCCTGCCGTATACAAATGGCTGCTGGGATGGAGCTTTTGCAAGCCGAACCGTTGCGCCACGCACTTAAACGCTCCGGCTTTCAGCACCGACGCATTGGGCTCGTACAGAAACGCCTGCACTTCACCGGCCGGCGGAGCTACCGCGGCGGCTTCCTCGCCGAAAGTAAACGCAAACACCTGTTCGGCCCCTTCCGCCGTAAAATTCACACAACGCACCGGCGGTTCGCCGCTCCCCTTCCGCTCCAGTACCACGATCAATTCCTTGCATTCGTTCCGCACGGAAAGCACATGCACCTCCGTAACGCCGGGCAGCAGCGACAAAGTATGCCGGATGTCGGCCATCGGCGACAGCTTGGCCACTACCTTGGGCGCTTTCCGGAGCAACGCTTCGCGCAACTGCAGCAAATCGGGCTCGCAATCAGGCAAGGCGAACACCCGCTTATCGCCGGCCGCACGCCGGGCCGGGTCGAGGTAAATCACATCGGGTGCAGGCAACGCATCCAGCAACGCCGTACCGTCGCCCTCCGTTACCGTTATATTCTCCGCCCCCAACACCCGGAAATTCAGGCGCGCCGCCTCGCAATAGTCGGGATAGCGCTCGATATACTGTACACGGCCGGCTTTCCGGGAGAAAAAATACGCATCCACGCCCAGGCCTCCCGTCAAATCGCACACCAGGTCGGTGCTGCGCACAAACCGTTGCTTATACTGCGCCGTCAGTTCCGACGAGCATTGCTCGGCCGCCACCTTCGACGGAAATACCAGCGCCTCGCAGGCATACCACGAAGGCAATTTCGACCTGATTTGCCGCCTCGCCTGAATCTGGGTTACGGCAAACGGCACGTCTACGCCCGGATACCGGCCGCTTTTCAGCAAAAGAGCCGCCGTATCCTCCCCGGCATGTTCCCGGACGAACCGTTTCAGCGCGTCCGTCATTTTCACCGCTTGCCGCATCATGCCGGAAAATAAAGGATAGCCGAACCGCTTCCCTCGCGCACGAGCCAACCGGCTTCCAGGTAACGTTTCAAGTCGTTGAACGCCTGTGCCCGGGTACACGCTGCAAGCGCCATATATTGCCGCCGGCTGACGAACCGGTTGGCCTCCAGGTATTCGCGGAGCCGTTGCTCCCGCTGGGCGGCCGTAAGCTGCGCTCCCCGCTTATCCGGGCAGCGGGTAAGCTGTATCTGGCGCCGTATCCGGCTTTTCAACACCTTGTCGGTACGCAGGTGTACATCGTCGAAATGAACCGATTGTGCGTGAATGCGCTCACCCTCTTCCACCGGACGGCATTTCAGCGAGGCGGAAAAAGTGCCGATGCCTTCCAGCTCCACCACGTAGCCGTAGGAAAGGTAAAAGGCGAGCACCCGGGTAATCTCGTCCAGGGCGCCGGCAAGCACGCCCGGCGCCAGGCCGCACCGCTCGCCCGCCTCTTCCATGATTTCCTTACTCTTTTTGGTTCCCGAGGGAACGATCCGCGCGTGGTATTTGCCGGATTCTTCCGATCCGGGCCGCGGCGGATTTTTAAATAAATCGTACGTTGCTCCCATATTTGTGTTTATTGCAGGTAAAAAAAGGCTCGCTCCGGCAGAAAAATCCGGTTTCTTGCCGTAAAAAACATCGTCCGACCCGGGGAGTTCACCCGTCCGACCTGGGACGACCACCCGTCTGACCCGGGTCGGACAAGCAGTCGCCCCGGGTCGGACGATGTTTATCGTTGCATCAAAGATAATTTTTATCCGGTAGAAAAGCAAATCCGGACGCCGGATTCTGTCCGGATACAGACGGGAACCTCCCGGGGTACCCGCCGTTCCACGATTACGGTTACGGCTCCGGTTACTTGCCCGGCCGGCCGATATGCCGGCGCACGCGCTTTTAAACGGTATCCCGGTATGCACGCGGCGAATGATTAGTTTGCTTGGAAAAAAGCTTGGAGAATTGCGAAAGATTCGGTATGCCCACAGCTTCGGCCACTTCTTTAATGCTAAGGCGCGAAGTAAGGAGAAGGGTCTGCGCCCGCTCGATCCGTTTGGTCTGGATATACCGGTTGGGGCCCATACCGATAACCCGCCGGAATATACGTGAAAAATGGTCGGGGCCGATGCACATCAGTTCGGCCAGGTCGTTTACCGTAATACGTTCCTGCAATCGGTTATCTATATAATTGAGCACCCGGTTGAGGCGCTCGTACTGATTACGCGACTCCGGTTCGAGAAACTTCGTTTCCCCCAGGAAACGAGAGAAAAGCTGCAAAAGGATTCCATTGCTTTCGATTTCGGCAACCAAGTCATAATCCGAATGGCTCTGGTTTACCGTATAAAGATTATCCTTATTGTCGTACGTTTTCGGATTCGGATTCCGAATAGCACATCCGGGATTCAACTCGAGGAACCGTAACATAAGCATCCGGTCTATCCCGCCGGCAGGAAGCTGATAGCGGATGGTGGTATTTTCGAACAAACTGCGGCCGCCCACCAGTTGATCGAAAAAACAGATGTAATAATGATTCATAAAGTCATCGCATTCGTAGGTGTGAAATGTAAATTTCGGAATAATAAACAATTCGCCCGGCGACAATTCATACTTTTTCCTGTTCATATAAACGGCCGCTTTGCCGTCGTCGATCAGGTAGAGACGCGAAAAAGGGCTGATGATATTTTCATAGCACCATTCTTTTCCGGCGCAATAGTAACCCGCATAGAGCATTTGGAGCGAAAGCGTGTTGCGGTTGTTAAGTATCTTCATATTAGCAGAGTGGTTAAGGACGAATCGAACAAAGATAACGGATTTAGGGCATATTATATCGGATTTTGCAAAGTATTGTACTCGTATGGTTAACTTTCGGAAAAGCGGAAGCTCTATCTTTGTAATCAGCAATCCATCTAAAGATTTAACACCATGAAACGTATTAAGCTGATTATTTGCCTGCTGGCAACGGGAGTACTGACTTCTTTTGCGACCGTCCGCGAACTGGATACGCGCCTGCAACAATATCAGCCTGAAAAATTCAGAGCTGCCGTCCGTTCCCTGCAAACCCGGTATAAAGCGGAGTTTCAACCGGGCACCGACTGGGAGAAAGCCTTGCAAATGCTCGAAGCGAACCGTACCCGGCTCATCGAAGGGATTCGCAGCGGCGATAAAAAATCGATCCGGCAAGCGGAAGAAATCCTGCATGAACTGGACGCCACCTTGCTCGCCAACCCGCTGATCTGCGGCAAACAGGTAGTTGCCATCCGCCGGACACTGGGCGACAAAGCAAGGACTGCTACGGGAGGCGCTCTCGGGGTCGTACCCGATAATTTTCATAATAACTTCGCCATTTCCCGCCCGGCCGAAGGATGGAATAACGAGTTCGTATCTTTCCGGATTACGAAAGGACATATCGAACAGAAAACGATATACAAGCCGCAGAGCGGTATGATCATTGCCGATCCGGAACCGCATTTCGACGGCACCCGGATGATGTACTCGTCGATCGGCACCCACAAGCGCTGGCATCTTTTCGAACTCGACCTGAACGACGGCACTACGCGCCAGTTGACGCCGGAAGCGTATCGCGACTTCGATTCTTTCGAAGGTTGTTACGTACCCGACGGCAGTTACATTTTCTGTTCTACCGGTACTTTCCTGGGCTTGCCTTGCACAGACGGGGGCAGCCATATGTGCGGACTGTTCCGTTATGACCCGTCCACCGGCGAAACCCGGCAGCTTACCTACGACCAAGACAGCAACTGGAGCCCGGTAGTGATGGAAAACGGCACGATTCTGTACCAGCGTTGGGAATACGCCGACCTGCCGCACGCCAATTCGCGTATTATGTTCACGATGAATCCGGATGGTACGAACCAACGGGCTTATTACGGTTCCAACTCCTATTTTCCTACGGCTTACTTCGATGCCCGCCCCATTCCGGGACGCCCGTCGGCTATGGCGGGAATCGTAACCGGACATCACAGCACGCCCCGGAGCGGACGGCTCATCGTTATCGATGTAAGCAAAGGACGCCACGAAGCCGATGGCGTAGTAACCGAAATTCCTTATTCGGGCCGCAAAGTACAAGCCGAAGTGAGGGACAGGCTGGCCGACGGATGCTGGCCCCGCTTTTTGCAACCGTGGCCGCTGAGCGACACCTGGTTTCTCGTAGCCATGAAAGCTACACCCGAATCGTTATGGGGGCTTTATCTGGTGGATACGTTCGATAATATGACATTGATCCGGGAAGAGGAAGGTGTGGCTTACCTGGAACCTGTTTTAATGGAGAAACGGGATACGCCGCCCGTTATCCCGAATCAGGTAAAACCCGGACTTCCGACCGGCACCGTATTTCTGCAAGACGTATATACCGGCGACGGATTGAAAGACATTCCCCGCGGAACCGTCAAGAAGCTGCGCGTGGGCACATACGATTTCAGTCCCTGGCGGCAGGGCGGCCTTTTAGGAACGATCGGCATGGACGGTCCTTGGGATATTAAGCGGATTATCGGGGAAGTGGAGGTGGAAGAAGACGGTTCTGCCATCTTCCGGGTTCCGGCCAATACGCCGGTTTTTATCCAGCCGCTCGATGCCGAAGGGAAGGCATTGCAGGTGATGCGGAGCTGGTTTACCGTGATGCCGGGCGAACTGCTTTCGTGCATCGGATGCCACGAAGACCGCAATATGGTAGCCATCCCCCGCAAAGTAAAGGCTTCCGGAAAAGCGCCCCGGGAGATACAGGAATGGCAGGGTAAAGAACGCGGGTTCAGTTATCGGCATGAAGTTCAGCCCGTACTCGACCGCTATTGTATCGGTTGCCACAGCAGCGAAGACAACAACCGCCCGTATCTGAAAGGGGATAAATGGATTACCGACTGGAAGTCGGAAATATCCGGCCGTGCATCCGGCGAATACGGAGGGCATTTTACCCGTTCGTATGCCGACCTGCACCGGTATGTGCGCCGTCCGGGAATTGAAAGCGATATGCACATGCTTACGCCGATGGATGTACATGCCGACCAGACCGAATTAATGCAATTGCTCGCCAAAGGGCACCAGGATGTAAAGCTCGATTCGATGTCGGTGGTACGCCTGGCTTGCTGGATCGATTTCAATGCGCCTTTTCACGGACGCCGGAAAGACATTTCTACCTACGACCGGACAGAAAATAGCCGGCAGCTCCGTACGCTCTATCGTGAAATGTTCGGTGCTCCCGAACACGATATGGAATGGCTGCCCGAATTGCCTGCCGGTATTGCTTACGAAAAACCGAACCGGCAACCGGTGAATATCGGCGATACGGCTCTTGCCGGCTGGCCGTTCTACGACCCGGTAACCAAACCGTATGTAGCTTGGAAGGAATCGCAGAACCGCCAGATTGCTCTGGGTAATTACCAGATGACAGTCGAAATTGCCGACGGGGTAGAGCTTAAGCTAATCCGGGTGCCGGCCGGTAGCTTTATCATGGGCAGCACTCGCCAGCCCGACGAAATGCCGCAAACGGCCGTTACCATCGACAAACCGTTCTGGATAGGACAATTCGAAATCACCAACCGGCAATTCCGCGTTTTCGATCCGGAACACGACAGCCGCGACGAACACCGGCACGGTTACCAGTTCGGACGGCGCGGCTATTCGCTGAACGACGATAACCAGCCTGCCGTACGTATCTCCTGGCAACAGGCCATGGATTTTTGCCGTTGGCTTTCGGAAAAAACCGGACTCCGGTTTACGCTGCCCGACGAAGCGCAATGGGAATGGGCCTGTCGTGCAGGCAGCGACACGCCTTTCTGGTTCGGCGAACAACACGCGGACTTTTCGCCTTATGCCAACATGGGCGACATCCGGTTGAAAGAATTTGCCGCCTGCACCGCTTA
>DBGBSM010000179.1:0-4904 GCA_048468815.1 Parabacteroides sp. | reverse complement strand
GCAGAGGCTTGCACGCACCGAACAGGGAAACCGTTAGTACGGTTGTTGTTGTTGTTCATGTATGCATTCCCGGAGTTGAAGTACAGGTTCCAGGCGTTGCTGCCATTCGGCACAGACGTCCATCCATACCCGTTCGTACCCGAATTACCGAGCGTGCCATTGCTGTTGTGGCGGTACCCGGAGGCGGGGAAGAAAATGAAGTAACCGCTGGAATGTTTATAAAAACAAAGGCGTTTAAGTTCCGGTGTTTTTACAAAACATGAATGGCTCGGGGCAGCGCAAATCGAAAAAGATTCGCTTGCGTATCCGTTACACCCCAAGCGGGTTACTGAATCTGCTTGACTTCTCCGGCAAAGACGTGCCTTGCCGAACTCTTGTCGTTCCTGTATTCGCTCTTTATTGCAATTCATTTTTAAGTAGGTAGCCATACCTCGTATCATTCCGGTTATACGGGGACATTCGTACAAAATCTTTCTATTATCCAACTAAATACGGCTCGCAGAGGCTTGCACGCACCGGACCGGGAAACCGTAATTACGGCTGTAGTCGTACACGCACGCACCTCCGGAGTAGAAGTTCAGGCCGTAAGCGTAGCTGCTGCCCGGCACAGACGACCATACATACCCGTTCGAATCCGAATTAACGAGCGTGCCATTGCTGTAGCCCCGATTCCCGGAGGCGGGGAAGAGATATATCTTACTTATTACCCTCTTTCTTCGCTATATACTTCACCCACGACGACAACTGCTTGGAGATAGAGGCAATCAGCTCGGCAATAACGGCATACTGCTTTAACGAAATCTGCTTGAGATCCGACAGTAAACGCACCTGTAACTTGATTACCACGATATGCTGCTGCGCTTCCGCCAGGTGAGGTATCTTATCCGGATTGCTGTTGGCATTGTAAATGCATACCAGCAGCTTCACCAATTCGTTCTTTACATTTTCTCCCAAGGTATACCGGTACTCGCGCTGCAGATTCTTACTCGTTTGGAACATCAGCAACAGCAAATCGTAAGCGGTTTTGAACACCGGAAGGTTATCGTAAATCATATCAACGGTTCGTTAGTTGTTGTTTCAGGGAAGCGATAAACTGCATGCAATCCATCGGCGAAGCATGTAACAGGTCGAAACGCTCCAACTCGTTTATAATCTGGGCATATGCACCGGGCGTGGTAGATACGGCCGGGCGGGTAAGCGTTTTTTCCACAGGCGGCTGAAGAGGAATAGCCGTTTTCCATTGCTCGAACTCTTCGGGCGTGCCGGTATCTTCGCACGTTACCAAAATATGCTTGGGGTCGGTTTGCGTATACGTAGTTTGTTCCAGTACTTTCTGAAGGCCGGCCGAAGGGAAACCCAAAGTAACCACATCCCGGCCGAGCGACTTGATATGCCGCTTCGTTAATTTGTAAGGACAGACATGGCGAACAAAGCGCCAGGCGCTCTGTTCGTATGCCTTCCAGAAAATACCTTCCAAATACAGATGGATACCGTTATCGGTACTACTTTCCAACGTAAGTAAGGCTGATAAGTCCATTAAAGTAAAGGGGTGTTTATTTTTTATTTTCGACCCGGCTACGCCGGGTATTCGTATCCCGGGCCTCCGGAAAGGCCCGGGATATAATCAAAGAATCGAACGCGCGAGGCAATGCGCCTCGCTCTATTCTTGCACGCACCGAACAGTGAAACCGTTATTACGGTAGCTGTCGTTCACGTACGCATGCCCGGAGTTGAAGCACAGGCCGTAGGCGTAGCTGCTGCTCGGCACAGACGACCATACATACCCGTTCGAACCCGAACTGCTGAGCGTGCCACTGCTGTGGTTCCGGAGCCCGGAGGCGGGGAAGAAAATTTTAGGTCCTTCGGCTGTGTTATTCAAAACAGCACCTGCTACACCCGAATTTTCATACGATGCAGTCCAAGCCCAATTTTTAAACGTAGTGGTACCGGTTACACCACCGCCCAGTTTATCCCGATACTCGGCATCCGTTGGCAATCGCCACGTTCCACCCAAGTAGTATTTACACGGGTCACCCTTTCCGCCGGCTACGTTTTCGGTAATATTTCCCGAATCTGCATAAGGCGAAGCGGTAAATAAAGGCTTACCGCCGGTATACTCCATAGGCGTGACAACGGCCGTGGGATTCCCTGTCGGTACACTGTTGTCGTACCCTACCAATGAACCCCAACGGAAATAAAGGCCGCCATCCGTAGGAGCGCCGACCTTGCATCCGTGCTCGCCATCCGCTACCAGGTTACCTACAGCCCATTTCAATCCGCCTATCGTTACAGTCTCGTTACCCGCATTCACGGTAACACTATACGTCGTCTTTTTATCAGCGTTTTGCGTATTCTCTACCGTAATCGTGGCGGTACCCACCGCTACGCCGCTAATCCGGATACTGTCTTTGCCGCTATCGTCACCCGTACCGGTGAAAACCGCTACCGTGGCAATCGATGTATCGCTACTGGTAGCCTTTATTCCGCCGTAGGCCTTAGCCGGAACCGATACGGTTTTACCTATCCCCACGCTTCCGCTGGTAGAGCCCAAGGTCGGCGCCTGCCAAACCGGAGTAACCCGGAAGGAAACGTTTCCGCCGCCGGCTATCGTGTTGGTCAACGTAATGCAGGCCGTGTCGATAACAGCATCGTTCGATAATCCGCTCTTTACCTTCAAGGTGATATTTTGCTCTCCCGTAGTAGTAGAAGGATTAGTAGAAGTGATTTCGAACCATTCTTCCGCATCCTCCACCCAGGTAATGAAAGCCGTATATCCTAACGGGCACGCAGTAAGCTTATTGGTTGCCGTTTTGTCAGCGGCGGCATCCAGGTCGATATTCGTATTTTGTACCGCGAGTGCGGACTCTTTTACGGTAACCGCATAATTGGTAAACTGCGTAGTGTCGGCATAGTTCATCACTTTTAACGTTCCGGTTCCGGCACCGGTAGCCGTTAAGGTATACACCGCTTCGGCCGCCGTGTTTTCCGTAGCCGAAAGGGTAACCCCCGTACCGGTATACGACAACTTGCTGCCACCGAACGAAACCAGCCGGATAGACATCGTCGAAGTCGTTTCGGGCAGTTTATACAACGTGAACGCAGTGTTGGCCAATGTATCGTTGGCAGGTACCGAAACGCCTTCTTTTGCAACGGTAACTCCCTGGAATTTAGGTGTAACCGTAAAGATGCAATCGTCGCCTCCCACTACCCCGTTTTTCAATGTAACGGTTGCTTTCCGGGCGCCTACCAGCTTGGTGCTGTCGATGGTAAAGGCTATCGTAGTATCCTGCTCCGAAACAGCCACTTTACCGGAACTCATGCCGGCAAACGCACGGCGGGCCGTTACCTCAGGTTGGTCGGCGCGCTTCTCGACAAGCCACTCGGAACCGCCGTGATAATCGATGGCCGTCGTTACGCCTTTCATCGAACGGGCTTGTACCGAAAACGAGTTGTCGCGAACAACGGGAACTACGATATTTCCGGTATCCGTAAGAGCTACCGGCGGGGTATATTGGTTCCCGTTCCCGCCTAACGCACTGAACGAAGGAGTGATGTCGGCATTCAGCAACTGAACGGTTACATCCATTTTCAGGCTATTGTTCTTTTTATTCCGGAATACGATAGTACCTTCGGTATCTCCTATTTCCTGATTATTCAAGGTTACCGTAAATACCGTTTCGACTCCCGTTTGCTCCGAAGTGATGGTAAGCCAGGACGGAGCGTCTTCCACCTCCGCACCGTCGGGACACAGCACTTTGATTTTAACCTCACTGTCGGCAATACGGAATACCGACGCCGTAAGCATTTGGGCATCGAACTCGTTCGGATTGGTATCATCCGGCGTTTTAGGCACTTCCGAAGCCTGCAAATCCAGAATCGGATCGACGAACAGTACGTTTTCCAATCCGGAAGCGCTGTCGGTAAAGCGCACGGTCGCTTTCGGATAACGACCTAACGTATATCCCTCTTTCAACGACAAGGTGTAGGTATAACCGAAGGCTGTTAACGCCTTGGTATTCGGAGTTAATCGGGGTTCGGACACTTCCAGCCAGTCGTACTCCGGATTTTTGCCGGCATACGATTTGGATATAATCAAGGCCGAGTTGCTTCCCATCGACACATCGAAATGGCTGCCGGTTTTCAGCGACATGGTTACGGTACGCTCGTCGCGATCCCACTGCGTATCGGCACTAAAGGCGTCAGGCACGGTTACTTCCATTTCGCCCGGCTTGTTCTGCGGGTCGTAATCGTCGAGCTCGCCGCTATCCGACCAATCGGATACCTGTACCACGAAATCGAGGTGCTCCGCATCGGCGCCGGTAATAGCAATGGTATACCGGTGGTTGTGGTTTACTTCGAGGTACGTACCCGTTTCGTTTCCCTTCGGCGTAAACCGGATGGGATAACTTACCGGGATCGAATCCGTTTTATTTACCCGGTAAGTACCGTTCAACACGAGCTGTCCCTCATCGGAAAGTACCGACGGGTAGCAATAAAAAGCGCTCGTTTGGATACCCAGGTTCGCTTTTTCACCGTGGAACTTACGTTCCGGATAGGTTATCAAATCGCCGGGAGCGGCATCGGGCAACGCGCCGTACACCCGGATCGGGAAAAAGCCTGCGCCCTTGCGGCCGTTCACCATCGAAACCGACTCGATACGGAATCGCGACAGCTCGCTGTTGTTACTGATGTCGAAACGGGCTACCATCCGGGTGAGCTTGAAGCTCACTTTCACGCGGCTCGCTGCCGTGTAATCGGTCAAATCGAGCACTTCACCCGCATAACCGCTCATAGGCAGCGGACAAACCAACGTGTCTTGGGCGGCTGCCGGGTCGATTAACGGGGTATGGAACGTTTCGAATGCCGTTACTTCGGGTACGCCTGCTCTCGATACGGCGCTGCCC
>DBGBSM010000178.1:0-2183 GCA_048468815.1 Parabacteroides sp. | reverse complement strand
TACACTTCCGGTCGAAGAGTGCGATACGGATTACAAAAAATGGTTATACGTATTAAATAACATCCACATGTTAGACAGATTGCCTTCGAAATTCAACAGCCAGGTATTTCAGAAACTCAAAGAAATAACCGACATCGAAAGTCTTTCTCCGCAGGAAAGGAAGGAATACTACGCCAGTTGGAAAGCATACAACGATTATGCCAATACGCTGGAGTATGCGAAAAAAGAAGGAAGAGCGGAAGGGTTGAAAGAAGGAAAACGGGAAGCCCGACTCGATATAGCCGCAACCCTGAAACGACAAGGCATCGATACCACCCTTATCGCACAAGCTACCGGCCTGTCTATCGAAGAAATAAACCGGTTGTAACCGGATTATAAGGAGCGCCTCTTCTTCCGGAGAAGGCGCTCTTAACTTTCGCCCCCCTTCTTTCTTACTTTGTAACTACCGGTTAAAATAACACAAAAACGCCTGTGGATTTTGGCAAATTCCGCGCATCCCTGTTTCTTTATACACAAATTAAATTCTACTCAAAAACAAAATGGATACAGAGAAAAAGCAAACCGGATTATCCGACGAGCAAGTAACCGAAAGCCGCAAGCTGCATGGCAGCAACCTCCTTACTCCCCCCGAAAGGGATTCGCTTTGGAAAATATTCCTCGAAAACTTCAAAGACCCCATGATTCGTATCCTGCTGATGGCCGTCGTTCTGTCGGCAGGCATCAGCGTGATTTTATACTTCTCGGAAGGGAAGCTCGAATTGGCGGAAACCATCGGCATCGCCGTAGCTATCCTGCTGGCTACCGGCGTATCCACCTGGTTCGTAAACGATGCGAACCGGAAGTTCGATATACTGAACCAAGTCAACGACGATACGTTGGTGCGGGTGGTGCGGAACGGAAACGTAGTGGAACTCCCTAAAAAGGACATTGTGGTAGGCGACATCGTGATGCTGGAACAAGGCGAAGAAATCCCGGCCGACGGCACCTTGCTCGAAGCTATTTCCCTGCAAGTGAACGAATCCACCCTGACAGGCGAGCCGGTAACGGATAAAACGACCGACCCGGCCCAATTCGATGACGCATCCACTTATCCTTCCAACGAAGTATTCCGGGGCACCACCGTAGTAGACGGCCACGGCATCCTGGAAGTAACTGCCGTAGGCGATGCTACCGAATTCGGGAAAGTAGCGCGTAAAGCCACCGAGCTGAGCGGCGAAGAAACCCCGTTGAACCGGCAATTAGGCGTGCTGGCCAAGTTTATCGGCGTAGCCGGCTTCTTCATTGCGTTCCTTACCTTCTGCATCCTGTTTATCAAGGGCGTGTTTTTCAATCCGCACCAACCGGTGCCGTCGCTCGGGCAGCTCGGCTTGTTAGGCGCCGTTTTACTGGCCGCCTTTATCGGATTAGCCGACATCTGGTTGCCGGTAGTACACGATTTCAAGGATTTAATCCGGAGAAAAAACACGGATACCCCCGTTCATGTACCCGTACGTAAACACTATTGGGGGCTTTATGGCCTTATCACGTTGGTCGTGTTGTTCGCCGTCGGGATTCCGTTCGGAGTGAAGTTCTGGGAACCCGCCGACTGGATTTCGCTGGAAACGGCGCAAACCATCCTGCATGCCTTTATGGCGGCTGTCACCTTAATCGTGGTAGCCATTCCCGAAGGATTGCCCATGAGCGTAACGCTGAGCCTGGCGATGAGCATGCGGAAAATGCTGAAATCGAATAACCTGGTACGCAAAATGCATGCCTGCGAAACCATGGGGGCGGCCACCGTTATCTGCACCGACAAAACCGGCACGCTTACGAAAAACCAAATGTCGGTGTATCGAACGCAGTTTTACGGATTAAAGAACCAAACGTTGGCGAATGATGAACTCTCCTACCTGATCGAAGAAGGAATCGCCGCCAACACCACCGCCTTCCTCGACCTGTCGGAAGGAGAAGGAAAGATAAAAACACTGGGAAACCCTACCGAAGCCGCGTTGCTGTTGTGGTTGCACCAGGCAGGGCGCAACTATCTCCCGCTGCGTGAAAACGCTCCGGTAATCCGCCAGCTCACCTTCTCCACCGAACGCAAATACATGGCGACGGTGGTGGATTCGCCGCTCCTGAAAAAGAAAATACTCTACGTAAAAGGAGCGCCGGAAATCGTACTCGGAAAATGCCGTACCGTATGT
>DBGBSM010000177.1:0-2044 GCA_048468815.1 Parabacteroides sp. | reverse complement strand
GATTGTAGATTATTGTTTTTCATTGGTTAAAGTTAAGGGTTAGTGTTGAAGGCCGTTGGATGTGAATCCCGCGGTCTTTTTTTTTCTTTTGTCCCGAAAGAAAATGAAAGAACAACTGGCTTGCGAAGGCTTGCTTTTCCTTTAAAAGGATGGTTCCGACCGGTGCTTTCAGTACCGGGCAGGAAGCGATTTGCCGAGGTACATGGAGCTATACGCTAAAGCCGGTGTTGGCCGGCGTTGAAAAGGAAGAGGAGTTTTGAATAAGAATTTCTCTTTTGTCTTCTTTATTCCTTTTCCTTTTCTCTGTGGCTCCGTGTTTCTGTGTTTGATTTTTCCGACGGTTTAATTATTCTTAGAAATTATTGGGAGTTATTCGATACAAGCGGCGAAAGGATCGTCGGTTTTTTCAAGCCATTCTTTTAATTGTTTGCTGAAGTCTTTGACAAGCCCGGGATTCCGGCCGGCAATATTTTCAAGTTGCCATGGGTCGGCCTGCCGGTCGAATAGAACGGTTTCGTCTTGTTTTCCGTCGGTAGCGTGGATGGCGAAAGTGTAACGTTGCAGCCGCAACCCACGGTATCCCGTGCGGATGTTCGACGGTTCTACCCGGTAATACGGCTGTACCAGCTCTGTCAGTTCTTCTCCTTTCAGCAAAGCGCCGGATAAATCGAAAGTCTGTACCGCAGCAGGAATATCTTCCTGGAATCCCATCAGCGAAAGAAGGGTAGGATACAGGTCGGCGAATGCGATCATCGTGTGGTCGTCGCGCCGGGGGTGCAGCTTTCCGGGCCAGGTAATAATCATCGGAATCCGCATCGACATTTCGTGAAACGTATTTTTCCCGATGTTGTCGTGCGTTCCCATATCGGTACCGTGGTCGGAAGTAACCACGACAATCGTGTTATCGAACAGATTCAACCGTTTCAATTCGCTTACAATCCGGCCCACTTGCTCGTCTACGCCACTGATGCAGGCGTAATAATCCGGAATACTGGTACGGAAATGCTCGCCCATCGGCGTGCCTTTCGGCGGAATATCAGGGCGTCCGGCACATAAAGCCTCTACATCCAGGTCTTTGTATAACGCTTTATATTTGTCGGGTACCAGCTCGTAGCCGAAGTGGGGCGGATTCATCGAAACTACCATGGCGAACGGTTCGTCCGTTTTCCGGATGCCATTCAAATAAGCGATAGCTTGGTCGGCTTCATACTCGGGGCCCCACTGGTCTACATAATAGAAACTGTCGCGGGGTGCATCCGTGCTCCAGTACATCGGGCGTAAATGCTGGTCGTACGTACCGTAGGCTATCCAGTGGTCGAATCCGTGGCGCCGTTCTTTCGGGCACCATTCGTTCCATGCGATTTTTCCTTTATTGTTGGCTGTATTTACATACGGCTCGTAGGGCGAGTCTAAATGCCATTTGCCGATATAAGCAGTCTGGTATGCCTTGTCTTTCAGTACGTCGCTCCAGCAACGCACGTTTTCGGGAAGCTCCACGCGGTAAGGCGCGTTTGCCGAATTGCAATTGCCGGTTACTTTATTGGCAACCGGGTACATGCCCGACATCAGCATGCCGCGTGCCGGCGACGAAACGGGATAACTGCTGATAGAATTGCCGAATACGATACCTTCGGAGGCCAATCGGTCGAGGCAGGGCGTTTTTACGGGTTCGCGTCCGAGGCAGCCCAACGCGTCGCCGCGCCATTGGTCGGCCATGATGAAAACCAGGTTCGGACGAGCCGGTTTTTCCTGGGCTTGTAGCATTCCGGCGGTTAAAAGAGGAAAAACGAACAAACTTTTCCTGATAATGTGTTTCATGGTATCTGAATTTAGTAATGAACGAGGCAATAGGTTATCCGGTTCGCCTGTTCGTTAACCCGAGTAAACCGGCACGTCTATCGATTCCGTATAACCGAATGCGAAGTAAACTCGCCCGGTTATGGGGGTATAATCTATCTGCGTATCCCGGGAGCAAAAATACGAAAAGCAACGGATACTGTTTATAACGGAATGCAGATTAAAAGCTAAAATATGTCATAAAAGC
>DBGBSM010000176.1:0-9352 GCA_048468815.1 Parabacteroides sp. | reverse complement strand
GGCCAGCAGAATCTCCACCCATGTTTTCACCGTTTCGGCGCCGTCGAGGATATGCAGCGCCTTTTCCTGCGTTAACTGGTTGATGTTGTACGGATATTTAATCTTGTTCAGCACGTCGGTAATTTCCTTGGAAGCGAAGGCGATACCCAACCGGATACCCGCGCTTCCCCAGGCTTTCGAAAACGTTTGGAAAATCACGAGGTTGGGGAACGTGGCGAGGTCTTTGGTAAACGACGGTTCCTGCGAGAAGTCGTTGTACGCTTCGTCGACGACCACGATTCCGTCGAACCGGGTGAGCACCTTGAACACTTCCGTCCGCACCAGGCTGTTACCGGTGGGGTTGTTGGGGGTACACAGGAAAATAAGCTTGGTGTGTTCGTCGGCAGCCGCCAGCAACGCTTCGGCATCCATTTCGAAATCGTCCGAGAGCGGCACCTTCCGGTACTCCACCCCGTTGACGCCGGCCGCCACTTCGTACATGCCGTACGTAGGGTCGATGGCTACGATATTGTCTTTTCCCGGCTCGCAGAAAGCCCGGATTACCAGGTCGATGGGTTCGTCGCTGCCGTTGCCGAGGAATAGCTGTTGCGGCTTTACTCCCTTAATGGCGAACAGCTTGTTCTTCAATTCCGTTTGTAACGGGTCGGGGTACCGGTTGTACGGGGCGTTGTACGGGTTCTCGTTGGCGTCGAGGAACGTGGTGGCCGCGCCGTGGAACTCGTTCCGGGCGCACGAGTAGGGTTTCAATTGCCGGATGTTGGGCCGGAGTAATTGTTCGAGTGATTTCATAACGATTGTAATCTGAGGGTTACGGCATGGCGGTGGGCGTCTAACTGCTCGTTAGCGGCCATCACCTCGATGACGGGACCTAAATTGTGGATTCCTTGTTCCGTGATTTCCTGGAACGTGATTTTCTTGATGAAGCTGTCTAAGTTCACGCCGCTGTACGCCTTCGCATAGCCGTTGGTGGGCAGCGTATGGTTGGTGCCGGAGGCGTAATCGCCTGCACTTTCGGGCGTATAGGGGCCCAGGAATACGGAGCCTGCGTTTTCGATGCGTTCGCCCAAGGCGGCGTAGTTCTTCGTTTGGATAATGAGATGCTCGGGAGCGTACCGGTTGGTGAAGCGCACGATTTCGTCGTCGTTGCGCAGCACGATGAGGCGGCTGTGCGCCAGCGACTTTTCCGTAATCTCCCGCCGGGGAAGCGCTTGCAACTGCTCGTCGATGGCCTGCACTACCTTATCCACGAGCGTAGCCGACGTGGTGAGCAGGAGCGACTGGCTGTCGGCGCCGTGTTCGGCTTGCGAAAGGAAGTCGGCCGCGATGAAACGCGGGTCGGCCGAGTCGTCGGCAATCACCTCCACTTCCGACGGGCCAGCAGGCATGTCGATAGCTACGTCGCGAAGGCTTACGAGTTGTTTGGCGGCCATCACGTACTGGTTGCCGGGGCCGAACAGCTTGTATACTCGGGGTATGCTTTCGGTTCCGTATGCCATCGCGGCGATGGCTTGCACGCCGCCGGCCTTGTACAGCTTGCTTACGCCGGCTTCACGGGCGGCGTACAGGATGGCGGGATGTACCGAGCCGGTGGCGTCGGGGGGCGTACACAGCACGATTTCGCGGCAACCGGCCAGGCGCGCGGGCACGGCCAGCATCAGCACCGTGGAGAACAGGGGCGCCGTGCCGCCGGGGATGTACAGGCCGACTTTCTCGATGGGTACGGCTTTCTGCCAGCAGGTTACGCCGGGCGTGGTTTCTACTTTCGCGCCGGTGAACCGTTGCGAGGCGTGGAACGTCTCGATGTTGCGGCGGGCGGTGCGGATGGCTGCTTTCAGGGTTTCGGGAAGGCGCTTTTCAGCGTCTGCCCACTCGGCTTCCGATACGGCGAGCGAAGCGAGGTCGGCTTTGTCGAACTGCTTCCCGTATCTTTTCACGGCTTCGTCGCCGTGGAGGCGTACATCGTCGAGAATGGCTTGCACGGTGGCGAAGAGCCGGGCGGTATCGAGCGTGGAACGGGTAAGGAGGGCGTCCCACGCTTGTTCGGAGGGGTATCGGATGATTTCCATAGCTCTATTTTATAAAATCATCTTCTCGATGGGGATGACGAGGATGCCTTCGGCGCCGAGCGATTTCAGTTTGCCAATTACTTCCCAGAACCGTTTTTCTTCGATGACCGACTGGACGGAGCACCACCCTTCTTCGGCGAGCGGGGTTACGGTGGGGCTTTTCATGCCCGGCAATACGCGGATAATCTCGTCGAGGCGGGCTTTCGGGGCGTTGAGCAGGATGTATTTCTTGCCCGAAGCCGTCTGGATGGCGTCGAAGCGGAAAATCAGCTCGTCGAGGATGGCTTTCTTCTCGTCCGACAGGCCGTGCCCGGCGATAAGCAGCGCTTCCGACTGCATCACCACTTCCACCTCCTTCAACTGGTTGCTTACCAGAGTGCTGCCCGAGCTTACGATGTCGAAGATGGCGTCGGCCAGCCCGATACCGGGCGCAATCTCCACCGAGCCGCTGATAACGTGCATATCGGCGCGGATGCCGTTCTTCTCCATAAACGATTTCAGGATAGACGGGTACGAGGTGGCGATGGTACGCCCTTCGAACCATTCCAGCCCGGCGTACTCTTCTTCTTTCGGAATGGCGAGCGACAGGCGGCACTTACTGAACCCCAAGCGCTTGATTAACTGTACGTCCTGGTTCTTCTCCACGTATTCGTTCTCGCCCACGATTCCTACGTCGGCCACGCCGTTGGCCACCGACTGGGGGATGTCGTCGTCGCGCAGGAACAACACTTCCACCGGGAACCCTTTGGCGGAAAGCAACAGCGTTCTTTTCGCTTTGTTCAACCTGATGCCGGCTTCTTCGAGCAGGAACATCGTTTCTTCGTATAAACGTCCTTTAGACTGTACTGCGATTCGTAACATCTTCTTCTCTATTTTTCTTTTATTTGTTTGCATGGCCGCGACAGAACAAAAATAAGGCTTACCGTGGGTTCGATAAGCCTTATCCGTATTTGAATCTATTTGGTACGCATACCTGCCAGCCCACCGAACTTACTGTCCGCCGAAACGATGATGGGGGTGGTATGTAGCATACGAATTCATCCGTTTGTTCTGTTTTTCGCTCCCAAAGGTACGATAATTATCGAAGCGGACAACAATTTCGGCAAAAATATTACCTCCGGCCCCCTCCTTTTCCTTTCCGGCCGCTCCCCGGGCCGGCGTGAGGAAAACGAGCTCCAGCCGTTCTGTCAAAATAGTCATCTCATTCCTCCGTATCGAAATAAACGGAGAGCCTCCCTCCTACGCCGAGTCCGTTCTTTCGCCCGGCTTCTGCGAGCCGGCAAACAAGCCCTTGCGCAGAAGCGCTCCTCCTGTTACAAAAAAAGAAGAAAGCCCTTTCTCCGGAACCCCGGAGCGAACTTTCTTCCCTGCATTTCTTTCCTGAAAAGGCGACGGCCTTAGTACTGCTGCTGCAAAATCCAGGCGTCCTGGAAGTTGGGCGCGTATTTGGCCTTGATGGCGTCGCGGCTGTCGGCAGCATCCGCCTTGTAGTCGAAACTGGTTACGATAACCCGGTACATGCCTTGTTCGTTCTGAGCCAGAATGGGGCTGTAGCCGTCGTTCTGCATCCGCTCTTTCAACGAAGTGGCGTTGGTCTGGTTCTTAAAGCTGCCGATTACCACGCTGTACTGCTTCAGCCCGTTGGCATTTTCGCCCAGCACGGGAGTCACCTTTTCCTGGCGCACGGCCGCGGTAGAGGTTCGCGGCTTCGAAACCGGAGCAATCACTTCTTCCTCAACTACTTCTTCTTCAACCGGAGCGGCGGCCATTTCCTTTTCCTTCGCCTGTTCGTAGGCTGCCTTATACGCACTCTGTTTCGGCTTGCACGAGCCGAAAGCCAATACCATACAAACGGCCACTCCGAATAATCCAATCTTATTCATACTATTTATCGCTTAAAAATTATACCTTATCGTTAACCCATAAGAAAGGCGGTTCGCCTGTGTTTCTCCCGGAAAAGCAAATCGCCTGACAAAGATATAAATAATCCCACTCCCGCCCCAAAGATAGTCGTTTTTTTAACTACTTTCACACACGCAACCCCGTAAACGCACGAAAAGCCGCTGATAATAAAACGGGTATTCCTTTTTTTCGCTCCGCCCCGGCCGCTAATCCCCGGCGAAACATCCCGCTACAATACACATCCTCCGGCCGCCCGCCTTCCCGCCTACCGGATTTTCCTGCACGATTCTCGTTTTGATATTCGAAACGGAATAGTTACTTTTGAGCGGACAAGCTATCGAATACATCAAACGATCTACTTGAATTGCATCCCGACAAACGAAATCACACTGAACCCGGAACTGCGACCCAATCCGGGATGGTAAACCAAATAGTATATGAAACAGCATGATTTTATTCGAAACCCGATAGCGACGGGAGCTGCTATCGGACTTATCTTCCTGCTTGCCGGTTGCCGGCAGGCAGGCATACCGCACAGCGATTATGCCGCATCGCCGGTCGACATCGAAATCGTACGGAAGGGTGAGAGCCTGGTCGGCAAAGGCCCTTCCGCATTCAGTGTCGACGGGCATTTCATGTGGGGCGCCTCGGTGCTGAAATCGGAAGAAGACGGGAAGTATTATATGGTTTATTCGGCGCCGGAAGCCGGAGAGCATCCGTTCGACAATGCCTGGGTATACGGCTCCAAGATGGGATTGGCCGTATCTGACCGCCCCGACGGCGGTTTCAGGCAATTGGGTTTCTTTCTGAACACGGACGGCTTTACGCCCGACACCTCTTCGTGGGATGCACAAACCGTTATGAATCCGCACCTGCGGCGTTTCGGCGACAAGTACTACCTCTATTACGTGGGTGGCAGAGATGCCGGCAACCTGCCTGTAAAAGCGAAGGGGGGCACGTTAGACCGGCGGAGTCGCATCCAGCAGATGCTTCGTATCGGCGTTATCGGCTTCGACTCGTTCGCCGGATTGCTGAAAGGCGATTTCACGAAAAGCGAAATGCCGCTGCTCTCGCCCCGGACCAGGGTAAAACCCGATGATATAGTAAATCCTTCTCCTGAAGGAACCGTACCGAAACCGGACAATATCATCGTGGTAAATCCTTCGGTAGTCTACCGTCCGTCCGACGGGAAGTATCTCCTTTACTTCAAGGGAAACCTGTACGACCCGCACTGACGCGGCGTGCATGGGGTGGCGCTCGCCGACTCGCCGGCCGGCCCTTTCGTTCCGCTGGACACCGTGGTGTTCGACCTGCCTTCGAACGACGGACAGAAACTTTCGGCCGAAGACCCTTACGTTTGGTACAACCGGCACGACCGGCTTTTCTATGCGGTGTTCAAAGACTTTACCGGGCATTTTACACGGTCGGGCCCGTGCCTGGCCATCCTGTACTCGGAAGACGGTATCGACTGGAAGTTGCCTCAAAACTCTTTGTTCATGAAAAAAGAACTGGTGTTGGCCTCGGGCGATACGGTGAAGGTTCACCGCCTCGAACGTCCACAGTTGCTTCTGGATGAAAACGACGATCCGCAGGTGTTATATTCCGCCTGTTCCGTGGAGGACGTGAACGGAAAATACGACGGAAGTTCGTTCAATGTACAGATTCCGTTGAAGAAAAGATAAGTTGCGCGGATACGCTCCGGAGCACCGGACTCCCCCGGCTGCCCGGGTGTAATCCGCGTATTTTCCTTTCCGCCCGGTTTGTTTCCACCCCCAGATTTATACTGTCTTTGCTTCAAAGAATGAAAACGAAGATAAGTTGCACCTCAGCATAACCAAGTAAACTGGCTTCTGCATTCGGTTTGCATTATCTTTGTGACTAAAAAGAAAAGATAGGTCGCACCTCGACATAATCAAAGAGGGGCTTTGCTTCTGTGCCCGGCTTGCACTACTTTTCTTCGAAAAGAGAAGATAGGCTTCGCCTCGACATAATCAAAAAGGGGCTTTGCTTCTGTGCTCGGCTTGCACTACTTTTCTTCGAAAAGAGAAGATAGGCTGCGCCTCGGCAAAATCAAAGCAAGCTTTGCTTTTGCGCTCGGCTTGCACTATCTTTGCCCTCACGAAACAAACATCCTATATTCTATTTTTAATATGAACAAATCAATCGGAACCATGCTAATGGCTTCATCCGTACTGTTAGGCGCCTGCTGCAACGAGCAGGCCCCCACCGACGACAGCGCCGCCGCACCGCTTATCGGGCGCAGCGAAGTGCAGGTAAAAGACGGCCTGCTCACCCCCGAAATCCTGTACAGCCTGGCGCGCGTCAGCGACGCCCGCCTCTCGCCCGACGGCAAGAAGGTGCTGTACGGCGTTACCTTTATCAGCATCGAGCAGAACAAAGGCAACCGCGAACTGTTCGTGGTAAACACCGACGGCACCGGCAAACAGCAACTCACCCGCACCCCCAAGAGCGAGCAGAACGCCGTGTGGATTAACGGCGGCCGGCAAATCGCCTTCCTGTACGACGCCGGCGGAAAGTCGCAAATCTGGGTGATGGACGCCGACGGCTCCAACCGCCGCCAAATCAGCGATTACGAAGGCGGAATCAACGCGTTCTCTTTCTCGCCCGACGAAAAGAGCATCCTGTTCGTAAGCGACATCCAGTTCGGCAAGCGCACGGCCGACGTGTATCCCGACCTGCCGAAAGCTACCGGGCGCATCGTAACCGACCTGATGTACAAGCACTGGAACGAATGGGTGGAAACGGTACCCCACCCCTTTGTGGCGCCGTTCGACGGGAAAACGCTGGGACAGGCCACCGACCTGCTCGAAGGCGAGCCGTACGAATGCCCCATGAAACCGAACAGCGGCATCGAAGATTTGGCCTGGAGTCCCGACAGCAAAACCATTGCCTACGCCTGCCGCAAAAAGACCGGGCTGGAGTATGCGCTGTCTACCAACTCCGACATTTACCTCTATACGGTGGCTACGAAAGAAACCCGCAACCTCACCGAAGGGATGATGGGGTACGACACCTACCCCGTGTTCTCGCCCGACGGCAGCAAGCTGGCGTGGATCAGCCAGGAGCGCGACGGGTACGAATCGGATAAGAAACGGCTGTTCACCCTCGATATGGCGAGCGGACAGAAAGACTACCTCACCCTCGACTTCGATTACAACGTGGATGCGCTGAGCTGGCTCCCCGACGGGAAGTCGCTCTATTTCATCGCCTGCAAGGAAGCCGTAACCCACATCTGGGAAATCGGCACGGCCGACAAGCGGATACGTCAGGTTACGAACGGGCAGTACGACTATACCGGCCTGTCGAACGCCGCCGGCAGCCTCGTGGCGATGCGCTGCTCGATGGTCGACCCGGTGGAAGTGTACCGCATCGACTCGCAATCGGGCGAAGCCACGGAAATCAGCTTCGAGAACCAGGCGATTATGAGCCAGGTGGAACGGCCGGTAGTGAAGCCGCGCTGGATTACCACCACCGACCACAAGAAGATGCTTACCTGGGTGGTATACCCGCCCCGTTTTGACGAAACGAAGCAATACCCGGCCTTGCTGTATTGCCAGGGCGGCCCGCAGAGCACGGTAAGCCAGTTCTGGTCGTACCGGTGGAACCCGGCGCTGATGGCGTCGAACGGCTACATCGTGGTAGCGCCGAACCGCCGGGGATTACCGGGCTTCGGGCAGGAATGGCTGGAGCAAATCAGCGGCGATTACGGGGGCCAGAACATGAAGGATTATTTCTCGGCTATCGACGAGGTGGCGAAAGAGCCGTACGTGGATGCGAACCGGCTGGGCGCCACGGGTGCCAGCTACGGAGGCTTCTCGGTATACTGGCTGGCTGGCCACCACGACAAGCGCTTCAAGGCGTTTATGGCGCATGCGGGTATTTTCAACCTGGAGCAGCAGTATCTCGAAACGGAAGAGATGTGGTTCGCCAACTGGGATATGGGCGGCGCGTACTGGGACAAGAGCAACGCGGTGGTGCAACGTACGTTCGCCAACTCGCCCCACCTGTTCGTGGAGAAATGGGATACGCCTATTTTGGTGTCGCACGGCGAACTGGATTACCGCATCCTGGCTTCGCAGGGAATGAGTGCGTTCAATGCGGCCAAGCTGCGGGGCATCCCGGCGGAATTGCTTATCTACCCCGACGAGTGCCACTGGATTGCACAACCGCAGAACGGGGTGTTGTTCCAGCGGGTGTTCTTTAACTGGTTCGATAAGTGGTTGAAGTAAAGAACGGACTTATAGTTGAAATCGGGTCGTAAACAGGCGTTTACGACCCGATTTGTTTTATACGCACCGGCATGCATGACAAAAATTTATTTTTTGTTGAGCCACGGTAGACTGGCGTTTCTCCCTACCAGGCTGGTTTAGGCCGTTGCCACGGCGGGCCTTCATTTTTTTCTCTTGAAAGAAAAAAACGAAGCAAAAAAAGTTCAAGGGCTAACGCTCGCTCGCTAAAAATGGCACTGCGTTCACTGAAGGTGGTGAAACTCGCTACGCTCAAACAACACCCCCTTCCGGGCGTTCACTTCGTACCATTTTCTTTACGCTCTCTCACTGAGGCCCGAGGGGCCATACGGCGAGGCCGGTGTTATTCAATGCGATGGAAGAGGTTTCCTTTATTCTTCTTTTCAAACTCAATTTTTGTCATATACTTAGGATACCGCGTCCGCGTGCACGGCCAAAGAACGAAGGCCTGTTCACTGCTTCGGCCCCATACGCAGGGGGGTGCCAGTTTTCCTCCTGCCTACCTGTTTATTTTCCGTGATGTACCTTTATATAAACACAAAAAAGAAGGAAAACACTTTTTCCTTTCCTTCCTTTCGGGTAACTTTGGAACAAAACAACCGCAACCTTCGTGTACGGACGGATAAGCCTGCACCTGCCGGCCTTTTCCGCCCGGCGGAAAGCCCTCCGGCGGGAATACGGCAACGTTCTTCCGCCCGGTTCCCTTCGGCAAAGGCGCGAGGGCAACTGGGCGCAACGTTCCGGAGGCGAAAAGCGGTCGGAGAAATCAACCGAAAGAAGCGCATGATGAAGACAAACCGTTTGTTTATCCCGGCCATCGCGATTTGGGCCGGTACGGTAACGACCGCCCAAAGCCGGATAGATACCCTGGCCGCATCGGTAACCGACCGGCTGGCGGGGCATCCGTCCGAGCTCGTGTACCTGCAACCCGCCAAAGGCATCTACGAAACGGGCGAAGACCTGTGGTTCAAAGCCTATCAGCTGGATGCGCAATCGTTCGGGCTGTCGCAGCAGAGCCAGACGCTGTACCTGCAACTGATAAGCGAAACCGACAGCGTGGTATGGCGCGAGAAGTACCCCGTTGAAAACGGCTTGGCCGACGGCCATGTGTATGTA